>NZ_BADV01000011.1:0-55839 GCF_000238895.1 Pseudoalteromonas sp. BSi20429
CACCTAGCACGCAGGGCGGGCGCAGCGATTCCTGACGCTAAAATCACAACAAAATCTCTTAATATCTCAGGCGGCCAATACAGTAGCATTTACTACGTGACTCTCTAGCTGTGGGTACTACGACATCACCAGGTTTTAAATTGTAGAAAGCCCGAATCTAACGATTCGGGCTTTTTTACGTCTACAGAAAAGTAAAATACGCACAATTAACACACACTACATCAACACATATCACGTAGGTCGGGCGAGTGCAGCGACTCCCGACGCTAAAATCATGAAAAATATCCGCTCAGCAATGAGTGCGCATCATTTTCACTATGACTCTCCACCGCTGTGGGCACTACGACATCATCAGGTTTTAAATTGTAGAAAGCCCGAATCTAACGATTCGGGCTTTTACGTCTGCAGAAAGTAAAATATGAGCCAATAACGAAAAATATAAACCATAACATTATCAAGTACTTACATTAAATACCTTCATGATCTAACTAAACCCGAAAGGTTCGCGTTTTAAAAGTGTAGTAAAGTTAAATGTAGGTAAATAGCGTACAACTCACTCAACTATCTTATTCATATTTAATCTTTTTTACTTTCTATAAAAGCTAATTACTTTCATTTCCTTAGATAACAAATTTAATTTTGCTTTGTTACTGTCTTTGATTTAGGATCAAATCAGTTTAAAACCAAGAACTAACAGCCTGTGTATAGATTATTAATTAGCGCCATATCCATTTTATTTTGTTTTTCTGCGTCGGCAGTTGAAGTAACTGATCTATATCAAGATATTTTAAAAGTGGATGACAAAACACGAGACACTCGATTAGCTGCGAGTCGTAAAGCTTTGCTCAATGTTTTAGTGAAAGTAAGCGGTGATGAAACCGCGGATCAAAATAAATTAGCACAGCAACGCACTAAAGATATTTCTGATTATATGCTTAAGTTTGAATATGACGAGAGAGCAAATGGACAATTGAAACTTGTTGTTAAATTTGAAGCTCGAAAGATCAATGCGTTAATCAAAGAGTTAAACTTACCTTTATGGGGAGTACAACGCCCATTAGTCGCAATATGGTTAGGTATTGAAGACAATTGGCGCAGAGAATTAGTAACACAAGAAAGTTACCCGCAATTAGAGCAGTTAATTTATGACAAAGCTGGGCGTCGTGGTTTACCTGTCGTTGTTCCATTACTTGATTTGCAAGATCGACGTCTAGTAGGTATTCCTGAGGTATGGGGTAACTTTTCAGAACCAGTAGAAGAGGCCTCTAGACGCTACAGTGCTGAGCGAAGTATTACAGCAAGAATGTATAAAGAAGGGGATAGCGAAAATTGGATTTTAGATTGGCGTTTTACTAATGATGATCAATTTGATTCAAATAGATTAACGGGCGATAAGCAGCAAATAGTGAGTCAAATGATTGATACCTTAGCTCGAGGCCTTGCAAGCGAGTACGCTATTGATCCAAATGCTTATTATGAACAAGCCGCGGCCACGCTAACATTAAAAGGCACGCAAAGTTTTGTTGATGTTGAATTAGCAAAACAAAGATTATTGAACTTAAGCGTTGTTACGCAAGTTAAAATTGTTCGTAAAACACCAGAATTTGTAGAATTTAAACTAAACCACACTGGTAACCTAAGCGATCTTAAAAAAGGGTTAGGGTTAGACTCCTCATTTAAAGATTATGAGGATCCACGCGCTTTTTATCATGTTGTTGATAAAAATAGCTTAGAGTATCAATGGATAACGCCATAATGCTAACTTCTGAGCCGATGCAAATGGCATTACCGGTTACCTTGCCGGATGACGAAACATTTGCATCGTACTTTGGTGGGGAAGATTCGTTAGAGGTTAACCATTTAAAAGATAGCTTTTCGAAGTTAGCTAAAAAGTTTCAGTATACTTATTTATGTGGGTTAGGTGATTCGGGTAAGTCTCACCTTTTGTATGCAACCTGCATTAAAGCACAAGAGCGTGGCTTATCTAATATGCTGCTGTCTATGCGCGAAGTAATTGACTTTGGACCTATGGTATTAGACGGTTTAGAAGCACTTGATGTTCTATGTATTGATGACGTGCATTTAGTTGCAGGCAATGATGCATGGGAAAAAGCACTATTCAACTTTTTTAACCGGTTTAACGAACCCGGAAAAATGTTAGTAGTAACTGCCGATTTACTTCCTAGCATGCTCAATATCTCGCTGCCTGACTTAGAGTCTCGCTTAACGTGGGGAACAACCTTTCAAATTCGTTCTATGAGTGACGACGATAAAGCACAAGCACTTGTTAAGCGCGCTCATATGCGCGGGCTTGAATTAAGTGATGAGTGTGCACGCTTTTTACTAACCCGTTTAAGCCGTGATATGCGTGCTTTATTAGATGTACTCGACAAATTAGATCATGCATCTATGGCAGCACAGCGAAAATTAACTATTCCTTTTATAAAATCAACGTTAAAGCTGTAGTAGGTCTAGAATCTAGACCCTTCTTTCAGTTATCATAAGCTATTATCAGAGCGTGTTTACCTTTCCTGATTGGAATTTGTTTAACTTAAGAGTGCTTTAATCGCGTCGTGAGGGCTTTAGCGTAGTATTTATATGCGAAACTCGAACAACAAAGAACGTAGCCTCCGAGATAAACACTTCAAACTGCATGTGTTTGGTCTTTATTTAGCGTTATTGCATCACTTATGTAGGAAACTACAGTCCAATGCTTAACCTTATTTAATAACCAACCACACTGTTGTAAAGCAATCTTGAAAGGCCAACACGCTCTTAAGCAATCACCTTCTGTGAAAGATCAGGTATCGAATGAACTTAGAAAACATATTAGCGCAAGCACTTGAGGCGGTAGCCAGTGCCAGTGAAATAGCGCAGTTAGAAGATATCAGGGTTAATTACCTTGGTAAAAAAGGCGAAATCACTAGCTTACTTAAAACGTTAGGTAAAATAGCACCTGAAGAACGTAAAGAAGCAGGCCAAGTTATAAACCAAGCTAAACAAGATGTACAAGCTGCTATCAACGAAAAGCGTGAGTTGCTAGCAAGTAAAGCACTTGAAGAAAAACTAGCTGCTGAAACTATAGATGTAACTCTACCAGGGCGTGTTATGCCTACTGGCGGTTTACACCCAGTTACGCGCACTATTGAGCGCATAGAAAGCTTTTTCGGTGAGTTAGGTTTTGAAGTTAAATCTGGTCCCGAAATCGAAGACGATTTTCATAACTTTGATGCGCTAAATATTCCAGAGCACCATCCAGCACGTGCTGATCATGATACCTTTTATTTCAATCCTAAATTAGTACTACGTACACAAACAAGTGGCGTGCAAATTCGTACTATGGAAACTGAGCAGCCGCCACTACGCATTATTTCACCTGGACGTGTATACCGTAACGATTACGACCAAACACATACACCTATGTTCCATCAGGTTGAAGGTTTAATGGTTGATACCGATGTTAGCTTTACTGAGCTAAAAGGTATTTTGCATGATTTTTTACGTAACTTTTTTGAAGAAGATATGGAAATTCGTTTCCGTCCTTCATTCTTCCCATTTACAGAACCTTCGGCTGAAGTAGATGTTATGGGTAAAGACGGTAAGTGGTTAGAAGTACTAGGCTGCGGCATGGTACATCCAAATGTACTTAAGTCTGTGGGCATTGACCCAGAAAAATACACCGGCTTTGCTTTTGGTATGGGTGTAGAGCGTTTAACTATGTTGCGCTATGGCGTAAACGATTTGCGTGCATTTTTCGAAAATGACTTAAAATTCCTGAACCAGTTCCGTTAAGAGTGAAACAATAAAATGAAATTTAGTGAAAAGTGGTTAAGAGAGTGGGTTAATCCTGCTATTGATACGCAAGCTCTTTCGGAACAGCTTTCAATGGCTGGTCTAGAAGTTGATGGCGTTGAGCCTGCTGCTGCCAAATTTAATGGCGTAGTTGTAGGTGAAGTTGTTGAATGTGGACAACACCCAGATGCAGATAAACTGCGTGTTACCAAAATTAACGTAGGTGGCGATGAGCTACTTGATATCGTGTGTGGTGCACCAAATTGTCGTTTAGGTATTAAAGTTGCTGTTGCAACTGTGGGCGCTGTACTGCCTGGTGACTTTAAAATTAAAAAAGCCAAACTACGCGGCCAACCTTCAAACGGAATGCTATGTGCTTTTGTTGAGCTAGGTATTAGCGAAGAAGGCGACGGCATTATGGAATTGCCAAGCGATGCACCAGTAGGCACTGATTTACGTGACTACCTAGGTCTTGATGATAATATTATAGATGTTGATTTAACACCAAACCGTGGTGATTGCTTAGGTATAAAAGGTCTAGCACGCGAAGTAGGCGTTTTAAATAGTATTGACGTAAACGTATTAGATATTCCAGCTGTTACTCCAACAATTGATGACAAAGTATCAATTGAGCTAGTTAATGAAGATGCATGTCCTCGTTACCTTGGTCGTGTGATAAAGGGTATTAACCTTGATGCAGAAACACCGCTTTGGATGGTTGAAAAGCTACGTCGCAGTGGCGTACGTTCAATCGACCCAGTAGTTGATGTTACTAACTATGTATTACTTGAACTTGGTCACCCAATGCACGCGTTTGATTTAAATGCGATTGAAGGTGGTATTAAAGTACGTAGTGCAAACGCAGGTGAAGAACTTGTTTTATTAGACGGTAACACCGCTAAATTAAACGACACAACACTTGTGATAGCCGATCATAACAAAGCACTTGCAATTGCAGGTATTTTTGGTGGTGAGCAATCAGGTGTTACAGATAAAACATCTGATATATTACTTGAAAGCGCATTTTTTAATCCTGTAGCAATTGCAGGGCAAGCACGTAGCTACGGTTTACACACTGATGCTTCACACCGTTATGAACGCGGTGTTGATTTTGCTCTACAACATGATGCAATGGAACGTGCAACAGCACTTCTTCTTGAGATTGTAGGTGGTCAAGCAGGTCCTGTAGTTGAAGCTGTTGCGGCCGACAAACTACCAAAAGTGACTGAAGTACGTCTTCGTCGTGCACGTTTAGACCGTGTTATTGGTCATCATATTGAAGATGCTAAAGTAACAGATATTCTTACGCGTTTAGGTCTTGATGTTAAAGTAGAAAATGAAAGCTGGAGTGCGGACGTACCAAGCTACCGTTTTGATATTCGCATCGAAGAAGATTTAATTGAAGAAGTAGCACGTGTTTACGGTTACAACAGCATTCCAAATGTTGCACCAACTGCAAAACTTAAAATGACGACACATAACGAAGCAACTATTGCGCTTAGCAAGTTCCGCAATACGTTAGTGACTCGTGGTTACCAAGAAGCAATTACATATAGCTTTGTAGACCCTAAAGCACAAGCTATTTTACACCCAGAGTGTAAAGCAATGGTATTACCGCACCCTATTTCAATTGAAATGTCAGCGATGCGTGTAAGTTTAATGCCGGGTTTATTAGCGTCTGTAGCGTATAACCAAAATCGCCAACAGCCTCGTATTCGTTTATTCGAACATGGTCTTAAATTTATAAGCGACGAAAGTGCAGAAAATGGTGTTTACCAAGTACCGGTTATTGGCGGCGTTATTACGGGTCTTGTAAATGGTGAACATTGGGTTGAAGAAAAACGTAACGTTGATTTTTACGATTTAAAGGGTGATGTTGAAGCCTTACTTGCAATTACTAATGACGTTACTCGCTTTGAAATTAAAGCCGAGCAGTCAGATGGACTTCATCCTGGCCAATCAGCTGTAATATATGTTGATGGCAAAAAGGTTGGTTTTTTTGGTGCTTTACATCCTCAAGCTCAAAAGTCGTTAGATATCAACAACGCAACTTTTGTTTTTGAAATTGAAATGTCAGCAATAGAAAAAAGAAATTTACCGCAAGCAGAAGGGGTGTCTAAATTCCCTTCAAATCGCCGCGACATCGCGATTTTAGTGGCAGACAGCGTTAAATCCGGCGACATTTTAAGCGTGATCGAAAAAGTTGGCGGAAATCAATTGGTTGACCTAAACTTATTCGATGTGTATAAGGGCAAAGGTATTGAGCCAAATTATAAGAGTTTGGCGATTGCTCTAACACTGCAAGCGGTTGATAGAACACTCGAAGAGAAAGATATCAATCTAGTAGTTGATAACGTGGTGGCCGAATTGGCCGAACAGTTTAATGCATCGTTGAGGGACTAGATATGGCGCTTACTAAAGCCGACATAGCTGAACACCTATTTGAAAAGCTCGGGATCAATAAAAAAGATGCCAAAGATTTAGTTGAAGCGTTTTTTGAAGAAATCCGCTCAGCGCTAGAAAAAGGCGAGCAGGTTAAGCTCTCTGGATTTGGTAACTTTGATCTTCGAGACAAAAAAGAAAGACCAGGCCGCAACCCGAAAACAGGCGAAGATATTCCTATTTCGGCACGTCGCGTGGTGACTTTTCGACCAGGTCAAAAGCTTAAAACCCGCGTAGAAGTGGGCACAAGCAAAGCAAAATAAAAAAAGGCAGCGTAAGCTGCCTTTTTATTTGCCTGAATAACCTAGTTATTAAATTATACCAACCTGCATAAATCTTTGATCAATTTAACGAATTAAATTGCACTATAACGTCGTTAAAAATGTTTTATTTAGAACAACTAGATACAAAAATTTTTGCCTAGTTCTAGCGTAATTTCCTTAACGTTAAATAGACCCCATATATAAGCAGATTGGTATTAGGTTATTTTTGCGATTATAAATTAAAACTCTCGAGGAGATACAAAATCACCTGCCATTATTTGCTGAAATGTTTGCTCTGCAAGTACATCTAGGCTGTCTAAGCTTTTACCATTCGTTATTAATTGCTGCTCAATGTCAAACACGTCAATATTTTCAATCCCCGACATTTGCGCTACTTTAGAAAATATATATGCATGCTTAAATTTATCATGTTTATAAAAAAGACTAATAAGTGATGTATACACTTCAGGATTCGGTACGTTGTCTTTTTTATTGAGCTCTAAAGTTTTATAAAGCAAATCGATGGTTTTTTCATCGTCGAACTTAATATAGTACGATGCTAAAAAAAATTGCATTTCGGCACTTTGAGTTACACTTTTGTCATTTTCTATCGCCAATAATTTAGTCAGTGCGTTTTGGTTATTATTTCGTGACCATTGGTAGTAGAGCAAACCTGGATGGTTCGTATTTTGGGTATCTTGGTATAACCGAGTCATTTCTTTAATGCTCGTTAATTGACCGTCAATACGTGACGTTTTTTTAGCTTTTAACTTAATATGTTCAATTTTGGCAGCCACAGTTATACATTGGTTATAGGATTCAAAGTCTTTGAGTAATTGGTATTTATTTTCATCAGTAGGGCCTTTGTATTCTATGTAACGTTTGATAATTACATCAGAACGCTCATCCTTGCAGTGGCTGTCTTTGTTTAAGTCGCTACAAAAGCCAGGTGTTTCTTTGCACACTTGTGCGAGTGTTAACGCCTCTTCACACCCTGTCAACGTTAGCAAACCCAATAGTACACTTGCTTTTTTAAGCATCCCTTAACCCCAAATGAATATCTACCTTGTTATTCTAACGCAATCATTTAACGCCTAACAGTAGAGAATAACTTCAGATTAAATTAGAATAGCCCTGCCTGAAGTGCATTACTCTCAAAATATAGTGCATTTTTAAAGGCTATCCGTTCAAAATGATAAACTTAGGTAAATAAAATGACCTCATCTCACGAGTTAGAATACACAAATAGTTGGCAAGAGCGCCAAGATTACGCAGAAAGCATGCAACCAATCATTGGTAAACTTTACCGTAATCGTGGTATCGAAATCGCTGTATATGGCCGTCCTCTCGTAAATGCCAGTACTATCGATATTATCAAATCTCACAAAACTGTTGCTCAGTTTGAAGGCACTAAATTACGTTTGCGTGAAAGCTTCCCATTTTTAGAAGCTATCAGCAAAATGGAATTAAACTCTGCACGTATTGATATTGGTAAGCTTGCATATAGTTATTTGTTCACTGAAGCTGCAAAAGGCCGCTCAGTAGAAGAGTTTGTAAAAGATGAACTTGCAGAAATAGCTGACTTACCAGCGAAAGAACCACGCGATGTTGTATTGTATGGTTTTGGTCGTATTGGTCGTTTACTAGCGCGTTTATTAATTGAAAAATCAGGTCCATATTCAGATTTACGTTTGCGCGCTATTGTTGTGCGTGGCGGTAAAGATGGTGATCTTGAAAAGCGTGCAAGCTTACTGCGTCGTGATTCAATACACGGTCCATTCAATGGCTCAATCACTATTGATAAAGAACGTAACGCAATTAAAGCCAACGGTAGCTACATTCAGGTTATTTACGCTAACTCTCCTAGCGAAATTGATTACACTCAATACGGTATCGACAATGCATTAATTGTTGATAACACCGGTATTTGGAAAGACGAAGCGGGCCTTGGCCAGCATCTAGAGTGTAAGGGCGCTGCAAAAGTATTATTAACAGCTCCTGCAAAAGGTAATATCAAAAACATCGTATATGGTGTTAATAACAAAGATATTTTACCTGAAGATAAAATTGTTTGTGCAGCAAGCTGTACAACCAATGCAATTACACCAACGCTTAAAGCACTAAACGATAAGTTTGGTATTAATAATGGCCATGTTGAAACTGTTCACTCGTACACGAACGATCAAAACCTTATTGATAACTACCACAAAGCAGAGCGCCGTGGCCGTGCCGCAGCACTTAACATGGTAATTACTGAGACAGGGGCTGCAAAAGCGGTTTCAAAAGCATTACCAGAGCTTGAAGGCAAATTAACAGGTAACGCAATCCGCGTACCTACACCTAATGTGTCGCTAGCTATTTTGAACCTTAACTTAGCAACAAGCACATCAGTTGAAGAGCTAAACGCATTTTTACGCGATACTGCACTTCATTCAGACTTACGTGACCAAATTGATTACACAGCATCAACGGAAATTGTTTCTACCGATTTAGTAGGTAGCCGTTACGCAGGTGTTGTTGATTCACAAGCAACGATTGTTGAAGATAACCGTATTGTTTTATATGTATGGTACGACAATGAGTTTGGTTACAGCTGCCAAGTAGTTCGTTGTATGCGCGATATGGCCGAAGTGTCATTCCCAAGCTTACCTCGCTAATTTATTTGCAGTGACTTAAAAGCCAGCATATTGCTGGCTTTTTTGGTCGTGTATTATTTTTAAAGCGTATGCCTTGTGATAGGCTTTAATTAAGAAAATGCACATTCGTTTTACTATTTACAAAATAATGTCAGTTCTGTGAATTAATAAGCAGATAAACTTATTTAACCTAAAGGTTTTTTCATGAAAATCAGCAGCAATTTCGACAGTGGTAATATCAAAGTTATTGAAGCCACCGATCCTTTAAATATTCAATTAGAAATTAATAAAGATCACCAGTCTGAATTTTATCAGTGGTTTCACTTTCGTCTTGAAACAACGCCTTACCAATTGCATAAGTTAAATATTAATGAGCTTGATAAATCAGCTTACCCAGATGGTTGGGAAGGGTATCAAGCCGTTGCATCATATGACCGCCAAACATGGTTTCGTGTACCATCAAGCTATGAAAATGGCACATTAAGCTTTGAAATTGAACCAGAGTGCGGCAGCGTGTATTTTGCTTACTTTGCGCCATACAGTTACGACCGCCATTTAGATTTATTATCTTGGGCACAAAGCCAAGGTGCTTGCCAATTAATAACACTTGGTGAAACACTTGATGGCCGCGATATGAGTGTGCTTAAAATTGGTGAGCCAAGTGAAGATAAGAAAAATATCTGGATCACAGCACGTCAACATCCAGGTGAAACAATGGCAGAGTGGTATGTTGAAGGTCTACTGCACAAACTTCTTGATGACGAAGACCCACATGCAGCTGCGCTTCTATCAAAAGCAGTATTTTACGTTGTGCCAAATATGAATCCAGATGGCAGCGCACGCGGACATCTCCGTACTAATGCTAAAGGCGTTAACTTAAACCGTGAATGGCAGACACCAAGTATGGAAAATAGCCCTGAGGTTTACCTAGTACTAAATAAAATGCGCGAAGCTGGCTTAGATATGCACTTAGATATACACGGAGATGAAGCTATTCCGTATAACTTTGTGGCAGGCAGTGAAGGTATTCCAAGTTATGATGCTCGTCTTAAAGGCCTTGAAGATAGCTTTAAAGCTGCGCTTTTAACTATTACTCCAGAGTTTCAAGATGAGCATGGCTATCCAAAAGATGAGCCCGGCAAAGCTAACCTTACGGTAGGTTCATCAGCTACTGCTGAAGAATTCAAAGCATTAACGTACACAATTGAAATGCCATTTAAAGACAACAACGATTTACCTGATCCAGACTATGGCTGGTCAGACCGTCGTTCGTATCAATTTGGTCAAGATACGTTAGCGGCAATTGTTAATGTTGTTGATAATTTAAGATAAAACATTTATTTGAAGGGTATCAATAGTTTTGATGCCCTTTTTGCTTTTAGTAAAACCCCTTTTACAAAAAATAATAATCATATAGCAACTTCACTCCAAAACGTTTTTAACGTTTCTTCGCCGCGTATCATCACCGTATCGGTACAAATCAATCTACTTTCCTTTAAATACTGCTGATGCAGTGCCTTACAATAGCTACGTAATTAGATATTTTGAAAATTAAGTGTTAACAAAGTTGGGGTACTTAAGTTAAGATTAATTAAATAATGAGTCGGGACGGGAGAGGTAAAACCTTATTTCGTGAAACTTATGTTGCGTAGTAGCTAAAGCAGAGTCTCGTAATTAAAAATAATAAATATAACTATAGAGGATATCCATGGAAGCTTTTGTAAGCGCTGTTAATGATGTTGTTTGGAGTAATGCACTCATCTATTTATGCCTAGGCGCAGGCTTGTTTTATTCAGTATTAACTCGATTTGCTCAAGTTCGACATTTCAAAGAAATGTGTAAGTTATTATTTAGTCCAAACACGTCTGATAAAGGTATCTCATCTTTTCAAGCCCTTGCAGTATCGTTGTCTGGACGAGTCGGTGTTGGTAATATCGCAGGTGTTGCAGCAGCTATCGGTTTTGGTGGACCAGGTGCTATTTTTTGGATGTGGGTTGTTGCTTTTCTAGGTGCAAGTACCGCATATGCAGAATCTACTTTAGGCCAAATTTATAAAACAGAAGAAAACGGGCAATATCGTGGCGGCCCAGCGTATTATTTTGACCGTTGTTTAGGGCAAAAATGGCTAGCTGTTTTATTTGCTGTTTCGGCAATTATTGCATGTGGTGTTTTTCTGCCAGGCGTACAAGCAAATGCGGTAGGTAATGCATTTACTCAAGTGTTTGGCAATGGCAATATGGTTTCTACTAGCTTTGGTGACGTAGGCAGCTTTAAATTGGTCGCTTTGGCAATTATCCTTATTGTTTTGGCGTTTATTATTTTCGGCGGAATAAAGCGTATTGCGAACTTTACGCAAATAGTAGTGCCATTTATGGCGCTTGGTTACATAGTATTGGCACTAATCGTAGTATTTTTAAATTTAGATAAAGTGGGTGATATATTTTATTTAATTATTAGTGATGCGTTTACTGCGCAGGCCGGTTTTGGTGCTGCTATTGGTTGGGGCGTTAAACGCGGTATATATTCTAATGAAGCAGGCCAAGGTACTGGGCCTCATGCAGCAGCCGCTGCAGAAGTTGATCACCCTGCTCAACAGGGGTTAGTACAAGCTTTCTCTGTTTACGTTGATACCATCTTTGTGTGTACTGCAACAGCATTAATGATTTTAATAACGCAGCAATACAATATTGTGGGTGAGTTACCAGCAGGACAATTTATTGTTCAAAATGTTGATGCAGCCACTGAAGTGGGTTCAGCAGCCTTTACGCAAATGGCTCTATTTAGTGTATTTGGTAGCTTTGGGCAGGCATTTGTTGGCATCGCATTGTTCTTCTTTGCTTTTACCACAATACTTGCTTATTACTTTATTGCAGAGACTAATATTGCTTACTTAAATCGTTATTTTAAAGGCAGTATTCCGCTTGTTATCGTGAAGTTTGTGATTATGTTTATGGTTGCATACGGCATGGTAAACAATTCAGGTTATATCTGGACTATTGGTGATATTGGCGTTGGCTTAATGGCCTGGATCAACATACTAGGTATTTTAGCTATTTTCTTCGTAGCTAAGCCTGCTTTGTTATGTTTGAGCGATTATGAAGAACAGAAGAAAAAAGGCGGAAAGATCATATTTGATCCAGTTAAATTAGGCATTAAAAACGCCACGTTCTGGGAAAAACGCTTAGAGAAGCAGTCAAAAGACGCAGAGTAATTAAACTTAGTGGGCAACTTAGAAAATTATCGCCCCAAAATTAGTTATTGGTTTGAATTCAAAAAAGACAACGAGAAATAAAACAAGTACAATAAAGGCGCCGAAAGGCGCTTTTTTTATGCGTAGTATGGAGAGAAGTATGGCGATTATTCGTTGCCCAAAATGTGCAAAATCAATTTCAGATAAACATAAGCAATGTCCGCATTGCGAAAGCAACATTGCAGAGCTAAACGACGAGCAAGTTTTGCAACTTCAGCGCGAACAGCGAATTAAAAAAAAGCAGATGTTTATAAATCACTCCTTTTTGGCGCTTATCTTATTTTTAGGTGGTTTTTTCTGTTTGTACTTTTTACAACCGCAAGAAAAAACGCTTCAGTGGTATGCTTATACTGCGGCTATTGGCGTAGGGTGTATTTGGTATCTTATAAACCGAATTGTTTTAGTGACTCTAAAAAAGAAAAAATGACATGAATATCGACAATCTTGTACAAAATATTACTCCCGAATTATTCGAACGCTTACAATACGGTGCATCAACTGGCAAATGGCCAGACGGTACCGTTTTATCAGACGAGCAAAAGCAACAAACAGTGCAGTTGGTTATGTTGTATCAAGCAAAAGTGGCTCAATCAAACGAGCAATTTACGATTGGTGCTAATGGTGAAATGATCCAAAAGACAAAAGCTCAACTACAAAAAGAATTTAAATCAGACAACGAAATAGCTAGGTTTAGTGAACATGATCTTTAAGCACCTTTTTACACCGAAATGGAAACACCCTAAGCAACAAGTACGTCTTGATGCTATCGAAAAATTAGACATTGAACGTGATGCAACCATATTAAACACGTTAGCACTTGAAGACAGCTCAGCTGAAATACGCCGCAAAGCACTACAAAAAGTAAACGAGTTACCACTTTGGTGGAAAGCATATAAACAAGATCAAGCATTAAAAGATATAGCAGAGCTTCAAATATCTAATGCTGTTTTAAATAGCGAAAGTGCACTAACACCGCAAATTAAAAACGAATACATAGAGCGTTTTGCACCCGTTAAAACACTCGAAAAGTTAGCGTTTGCAGAAAAAGAACTGCAAGTACGCGTTAAATTATTAAAACGTTTAGCAAATCCAAAACTAGTAGAAAAAGCATTTAAAGAAGGTAGCGAAGAGCTACAAACTCAATTAGTTGAACTTGTTATTACCCATCAATTAATTAAGCCATTAGTAAAGCATGCAAAGGATGGTGCAAAAGCAGCACTTGAAACGCATATTGAAAATGAGCGTTTAGCAATAGAAATGCCACTGCAGGTTGAAAGTGCAACACGTGTTATTTTAGCTAAGTTAAATGCTTTACGTGAAAAAACAGATTTTGGTGTTGTAAATCCACAAGCCGGCGAATTAATGGCCCAGTGGCAAGCACTTGAGCTCAAATGGCTAAGTGATGAGCGTGTTAAGCTTCTTGACGAAAAATATATTTCGATTACCACTAAGTTAGATGCACACATTGAACAGCTAAAAGCGATACACGACAAAGAGCAGCAAAAATTAGCGCTACAACAGCGCCAATTGCTAGCGCTTGCAACTGTTGAAGCGTTAAGTGAAGAAATAGAAAACGCCTTACAGCTAGGCCTTGAAACACCAGAGCAAATTCAACAAGATTGGCTTGATGCAAAAGTAGCGCAAGCTAAGCAAGCTATTAGCGAAACAGAACTTGCTAATAATACGCAATCTAAACTGGCTGTAAGCAAGTTAGAAAAGCTATTTACTCAAGTTGCTAAATTACCTGAGCTAACAACGGCTATTAAAGAGTACAAACTCGCTTTTGCAGCATTATGCGAAATTAAGCCAGCAGAAGATTTAGCGCAATACGATGCAACTCTAACTGAATTTAATAATGGTTTTAAAGCAGCGCGTAGTCATTTAAATATTTTAGATGGTGCACTGCAAAGTACCTTTAAAACACAGTTAAATACGCATAAAAAGCAATTTTTAGCACCAATGAGTGAGCTAGTTAAGCCACTTGAAAAAAACCAAAGCCAAGCAAAACGCAAAGCTCGTGATGTTAAACGCCTAATTGAAGAAGGTCGTTTTAATGTTGCCTTTGGCGTGTTTAAAGGGTTTGAAGAGTTATTTAATACACTCACTGAGCAATATCAACAGCCGCTTGTAAATATTAAAGCGGAACTTGAAGCGCAACTTGCAGATGCTAAAGATTGGCAAAAATACGCTGCAGCACCAAAGCGTGAAGCTTTATTAGAAGAAGTAAGTGTATTAGTAAGTGAAGAGTGTACTGACCCACAACAACGTGCAGAGCAAGTAAAAGTGCTACGCAAACGTTGGAATGAGTTAGGTCGCTTAGATACAGATGAAGAAAAGCAACAAGGCGTACAGTTTGATGAAAAAATCGAGCTGTTATTTGCACCTTGTCGTAGTTACTTTGCAGAGCAAGAAGTACAACGCGAAGCGTCAAAAGCACAACGCGAAAGTATTATTAGCGACATGCACGCGCTTCATTTACAGCCTACGGCTGAGGATGACTTTGATTGGAAGCAATATGAAAGCCAATACAATCGTTTAAACAAAGCGTGGCGCAGTGTAGGTAAAGTTGACCCTAAAACATACCGTACACTAAACGATCGTTATAAAAGCGAGCAACAACAAGTACTGGCTTTATTAAACGCATTTCATAAAAGTAATGCCGTACTTAAAAATGAATTAGTAGAAAAAGCGCAGCAATTATCACAAAGCGATGATTTAGCCGCTGCGTGCCAAGAGTTGAAGCAAATGCAGCAGCAATGGCAAACAATTGGTTTTGCAGGTTTAAAAGCTGAAAATGCGTTATGGCAAAAATTTCGTCAATTTAACGATGAAACATTTACTAAACGTAGTAGTGAATTTGAGCAGCAAAAACTTGATCAAAATGAGTCAGATAAACAAGCAGTTGCAGAACTTGCTGAGCTTGAAGCAGCACTTAGCGATGTAAATCAAAGAGCACAGTTGCATGACCTAGAAACAAAAGTGAAAGGGTACACGCAATTTAGATCGTTAGCGCCAAAAGTTACTAAGCTACTAGCAGCTATTGACGATAAACTTGCATTGCTTACAAGCAAATCAGAGCAAGCTAATCTAGATGCGTTAATTACAGCACTTGAAAACAATGAAGCGTTACCAAGTCAGTATCAAGCACCGCTTAAAACAGCATTAAATACAGATCAACTTATTACGCGCATGGAAATATTAGCGAACGTAAGTTCAACCGATAAGTCACTTAGAATGGCAGAACAAGTAGCCATGTTAGATGACAAACATCGTGGCGAACATGCTGATTTAAACTATTATTTAAAACAGTTATTAGCGCTCAGTGCTGGTTCAGTTGAACCTGACACACTAACGCGACTTAAAGCGACACTTGCAGCTTAATGCACTAGGGCGTGTTGACCTTTCGTGGTTGAATTTGCAGCAGACTGTTTGGTATTTAGGCAAGGCAGAGTCTATGTAGTGTGGTTATTCCCCATAAATAGGCGATAACGCAGCATAAATGCCAAACATGCGCTGCCCTTTGGGTTCTTTCTAGGGACGATTAACTCTTTGTTGCTCGGTTTTGACTTAGCCCGCTAGGTTACAAACCTCACGCCGCGATTAAATCGACCCTAGATTGAACGAATTTCAATCCACAAAGGTCAACACGCCCTAGAACCAGCGTAATATATGCTGGTTACTATTTTAATAAGCCGCTTTAATAGCGGCTTTTTTATGTACCACTAATTTATAAACAAAAGGGTTCTCATGAGAATTTTAGTTATTATTGCAGCGTTATTTTTAACTGCCTGTAATACCACGCAAGGCATATCAGTATATTCATTTACTAACTCTGAGCTTGAGTCTGTACTGGGTAAGCAATTACCAAAGTTAAGTGAAAAAGTAAGCTTAATGGGTTTGCCGGTTCAGTTTGATGTAAACGACTTAAGTGTAAATATTGGACCTGATAACCGCGATGTTGTTGTTCTTGGTGCCGATTCAAGCGCTGAAATTAATGCATTCGCACTTAAATACCCAGTGCGTTTAAAGCTACAAATTGAAGGTAGCCCATTCTACGACAGTGAGAAAAAAGCAGTGTTTTTACGTAATATTAAATTACTTGATTCGAGTGTTGATGCCGGTGGTTTCAAAGGTAATTTAGGTGCACTTGATAGCCAAGCTATGGATGTTATTAATGCTTTTTTAGCGGTTAACCCTGTTTATACTCTAAATATGGACGACCCTAAAATGATGCTACTCAGTAAACTTCCACTTGATATGAAAGTGGTTGAAGGTGCAATTAAGCTAGTACCTCGTCTATAAGTAGATCTACCTACTTACAATATACGTATTAATTAGCCTGACTTTCAGGCTAATTAGGTTTTAATATTATGGCGGCTCCTCGTACTGTTCCCACTTCTCGGCTTTCTCGCTTTGCAAAATTAGGCTCACTCGCAACAGGTGTTGCTACCAACATGTTAGTTGATGGCGCTAAGAGCGCGCTAACCGGTAAAGGTTGGGACAATAAAAGCTTGCTACTACAACCTAAAAATATTGAAAAGCTAGCCACACAGCTATCTCATTTACGTGGCGCTGCAATGAAGCTCGGGCAATTACTTTCAATGGATGCCGGTGATTTACTTAGTCCTGAATTGGCTCAGTTACTTGCTTTACTGCGCTCGGACGCGAATCCAATGCCTCATAAGCAGCTTGTTGAGGTGTTAAAAGAGCAATGGGGGGATGAGTGGCTAGCGCGCTTTTCTCATATTGAGTTAAGGCCATTTGCAGCGGCTTCTATAGGGCAAGTTCATTTAGCTTATAGAGAAAATGGCGATCAGCTTGCTGTTAAAATTCAATATCCTGGTATTGCAAAAAGTGTAGTAAGTGATGTAGATAACGTTATTTCTTTATTAACGATTTCTCGATTATTGCCAAAAGATCTTAATATTAAACCACTTATTAGTGAGGCTAAAGCGCAGTTATTAGCCGAGGCTGATTATAAGCGGGAGGCTCAGTACTTAATACGTTATAAAAATGCACTAGCAAGTAATCCCCACTTTAAAGTGCCTAACGTATATCCAGAGCACAGTACACAACAAGTACTTACTATGGAATATATAAAAGCAGAGCCCATTGAGAGCATTACAGAGCTACCTGATAGTCAAAAAAGCTTTGTTGCAGAGCAACTGATTGATTTGTTTTTTAAAGAAATGTTTGAATTTAAATTAATTCAAACCGATCCTAATTTTGCCAATTTTCATTATCAGCTTGATACACAAAAAATTGTTTTATTTGATTTTGGTGCAACGCGAGAAATATCAACCGAGCTTAGCCGCGCTTATTTAGCTTTATTTAAAGCGGGTAGTGAAAACAACAGAGAAGGTGTACTTAGAGCGGCTTCACACATTGGTTATTTTAAAAATGACTTAGTTGATGAGTACAAAAACAACGTCATTGATTTATTTTTAATGGCGTGCGAGCCACTGAGAGCAGAAGGGGAGTTTGATTTTAAAAATAGCGAACTAGCGCTCAAAATTAAAAATGCAGGGCTTGCCCTCAGTGCACAATCTCAGCAATGGCATACACCGCCCGTTGATGCGCTATTTATTCACCGAAAACTTGCAGGACTTTACTTAATAGCCGCAAGGCTAGGTGCAAAAATAGATGTAAAAACGCTATTTCAGCACTATTTATAGCGTTTTAATTTACACGTAAGTGCATTTTAAGTAATGAGTGCACTTAATGTATAAAATTGCCATAATGCTCGCGATATTTCGCGAGGTGCATTTATGATAAAACAATTTTTAAACGATCCTAAATTATTGCTAAACGCAGTAGGTGAGGGCATATACGGTTTTGACCTGTCGGGTAATGCGGTGTTTGTTAATCCTGCCGCTGAGCGCATGACAGGCTGGCGAGCAGACGAGTTATTAGGTAAAAAAATACACCAATATCATCACCATACTCATGCTGATGGCACACCTTATCCCGCTGATGAATGCCAAATTTACTGCACCATGTTTGACGGAAAGCGTCGTGAAGTTAAAAATGAAGTTTTTTGGCGTAAAGACGGTAGCTCATTTGCAGTGGAATACACCTCAACACCTGTTTATAAAAATGATGAGTTAATTGGTGCTGTAGCGGTATTTCGCGACATATCACTGCAACAGCAAACACAAAATGCACTGCAAGAGGCACTTGAGCAAGTAAAGCATTTAAGTGAGCAGCTAAAAGATGAAAACAACTACTTAATTGCAGAACTTAACGAAGATTGGCAAGACTCAGGGCTAGTTGGACAAAGTCATATATTTCAAACCATGTTAGATCAAATAAAACTGGTGAGTGAAACCGACAGCACAGTGCTTATACTTGGCGAAAATGGCACGGGTAAAGAATTAGTAGCTCGTAATTTGTATCGACTAAGCAAGCGTAGCGAACAAGCCTTTATAAAAGTAAATTGCGCCGCATTTACCGCAAGTTTGCTAGAATCGGAACTTTTTGGCCATGAAAAAGGCGCGTTTACAGGTGCCAATGAACGCCGTAAAGGGCGTTTTGAACTTGCTGATAAAGGCACCTTGTTTTTAGATGAAATAGCAGAGCTTCCACTTGAGGCGCAAAGTAAACTACTTAGAGTCCTGCAAGAACAAGAGTTTGAACGTGTGGGTGGCAGCAATACGCTAAAAGTAAATATTAGAGTGATTGCAGCGACTAACCGCGACCTGTGGGAAATGGTACAAAAAGGCACGTTTAGAATTGATTTGTATTATCGGCTTAATGTATTTCCTATAAAAGTACCCGCCCTTAAAGATCGAAAAGAAGATATTCCTTATTTATGCGCTAATTTAATTGCGCAGATAAATAAACGACTGGGTAAACACTTAAAAGGGCTAAGTAAAAAAGCAATTACGCAGCTGCAAGCCTACAATTGGCCAGGCAATATTAGAGAGCTGCAAAATGTACTTGAACGCGAAGCTATTTTATCTAATCAAGCGATACTTCAGCTAAGTCAGCCTTTGCAAGCGGGTGGTGAAGTAGTTATTAACCCTTCACTTACGCTTGATGAAGCGCAAAAACAGCATATAACCTCTGTTCTCGCGTTATCGCACTGGCAAATATCGGGTGATAAAGGGGCAGCAGTTAAATTGGGCTTACCTGAGAGTACACTACGCTCAAAAATGCGAAAGTTAGGAATTGCTAAAAATTCGTGATATATCGCGAAGCGCGTTTAATGTCGCGAATTTTATTTTATTGCGTTGAAATAAACTGTTTAATATCAATGATGTAAATAAAGTTTCAGCTTGGTCTGAAAGTTGCAAATACTTGCATAATACCCGTCATTATGAAGCAAGTACTATGAAGTTTGATATTAAAGAAGAAGACATGATCATTAAGCCCTATAACACCGAAGGGCCAATTTATATCCGCGAGCAAAAAGGATTTTTTCAGCGCATACGCCGTAATTTAGGTTGGCTGTTAATGCTAACTTTTATTGCAATACCGTGGATCCAATATAACGGACAACAAGCTGTGCTGCTTGATGTGGCAACGCAAACCTTTACTATTTTTGGTTTAACACTCCTTCCTCAAGATTTTATGATTTTAGCTCTGCTATTTATGGTGGGGGCTTTTGCATTATTTTTTGTAACTAACTGGCTTGGTCGGGTTTGGTGTGGTTATACGTGCCCGCAAACTATATGGATGCTCATGTTTTCGTGGGTAGAGCAACGCATAGAAGGCACTCGAAATCAGCGAATTAAATTAGATAAATCACAGTGGACGCTAAGCACTTGGCGCAAAAAAATAACTAAGCACAGTGCGTGGATTGTTATTTCAGTTTTAACCGCCACCTCGTTTATGGCATATTTTATTCCGGCAAAAAGTTTGTATATGGAAATGCTTACGTTTGAGTGGTCAGGTATAACGAGCTTTTGGGTGTTTTTATTCGCTTTTTGTACTTATGGCAATGCAGGGTTTTTACGCGAAAAAATGTGCACTATTGCTTGCCCGTATTCTCGTTTTCAGGCTGTTATGTTTGATAAAGATACGTTGCTTGTTACATATGATAGCGAACGTGGTGAAAGCCGAGGACCACGTAAACGCAAAGCCGATCCAAAAGAGCTTAACTTAGGTGACTGTGTAGACTGTAACTTGTGTGTAGAGGTATGCCCTGCAGGAATAGACATTCGAAATGGATTGCAATATGAATGTATAAACTGTGGCTTATGTATTGATGCCTGCGACGATACCATGGAAAAATTTGGTTACGAAAAAGGCTTAATTAAATACGCGAGTGAAAAACAAATGGAAGGTAAAAAAACCAATCCATTTAGGTTAAAACTAGTAGGGTACGGCGCATTAACAGCTTTGTTAATCATTTCGATGTTTGCATGGATGCTGCAACGTACACCAATAGAAGCCTCAGTACTACGCGATAGGAATGCGCTTTATAGAGTGAACTACGAGGGCCTTGTAGAAAACCCTTATACACTTACTATTATTAATAAAACGCAGCAAGCACTGCATTACAGTATTGCCATAGAGGGTTTACCAGGAGCAATGCTCTCAAGTCCGAGATCTACGCTTGTACAACCGGGTGCGATGAAAAGAGTCCCCGTTACTGTAACAGCCGATGGTTACGATATTGAGCGTAAAGTGAGTAAGTTACAATTTATTGTAACAGCGCAAGAAAACGCCAGCATTACGATAACCAAAGATAGTCAGTTTTACAAAAACTAAGATTGATAAAGCAAGGTCAATTATTTTATATCAGTTGGCCTTGCTTACTTTTTAAGTTGTGAGAAATAAACTGTTTAGCGCTATCTAAATCGGTAAATAGGCACTCACTAAAATTAACGTTTCTTTTTGCACACTCTAAAATGCGCTTCATTTGATTTATAGCGATAGCTGATGTGAGTACAAACGCGCTACTTAGGCAGTTGTTTGCTTTCATTAAATGGCTAATATTTATCATTTCTTTTTCTGCCTCAGGCGTTGCAGCCAAAACATCAAAAGAATCACTAATATAGGCCCAAGGCTGATTTTTGAGTGACTGTATTTTTTCGCATAGTTCAATTTTAAACGCACGAAGAAGCCCTGAGGTGATGTATCCCGAAAAGTGAGCGATAACAACGTTATTTTCAGTATAGAGGCTTACCTGTCCATATTTGTTTTTAAACCCCAATGTATACTCCTTGAATTTGAGGGAAGGCTAACCTTATACCTTTAAATTCAATAAAACCAGTTCTTTTGGGTTGTTTTTTGTTATCAGATTGTTTCTTGGTTGGGGCGGGTACTTAATTTAATGAGTACCCGCTCTTGAACAGTGGTTAATCTTTTGTAGAGGTTGTAATGTAATTTAGCGCGCTCGTTATAACGGCTACTTGTGCCAAAATACATTCTTCATCGGTGGCTGTTGGGCTATCTGGGTACACTTCTGTAGTAGTTACATAGGGTGCATCAGTAAAGCCCATACATAAACCTAAATCGCGTGCTGCATAGTTAATCACGCCAAATTGCTCTTGAGGTACGCCTATTAGCTGGTTATTTTCATCGCTCGGTGCAATATGAGTTACCTTTGCAACGCTTTCTATAATGACTTTTTGAAACTCCGGCTCAGGCTTTTTGGTATCTGCAACTAAATAAAACCCGTCAGGTATGTTCCAGTTAGTATTTGTAGTGCCTTCACGCGCAGCGAGTGCGGGTCTAAATTCACTGTTATCGCTATCTGTTGTTTCGTGTAAATCAATATGAGCGATTAAGTCAGTACCTAATGATTTTACAAACGCCATAATAGCGGCTGATTCTTGAGCTGGGCTGCCCTCGTAAAATGAGCGATTAGGATCAATAGCGTCTGGGTTCCAGCGGTTTATAGTCTCATATCCCCAAGGGCTAATGCAGGGGGCAACAATAATATTAAACTGTTCGCAATATTGCATAGCCGATGTTTTAGCAAACCTAAGTGCGCCATGTACGCCACTGGTTTCGTAGCCATGTACACCACCGGTGATTAAAACAGTTGGTTTATTAGCATTAAAGTTAGGCGTTTTTAATATATATAATGGGTAAGTGCCAGCGGTGTAATTAAGCTCGCCGTATTGCTCTATATCTAAGGTGCTCTTAAGGTCATTAATTAGCGTTACGACTTCGTTTTGGTAACTGCGTTTAATGTTTTGGCGTGTTAACCACTGGGCTTTATCGTTGTCATTCCATTTTTTGCCAGGTGTGCCAATAGGGTATGTGCTGTTAGTCATAATAAACCTTTATATCAATTGTTATTAGCTTTCCTATAAATAAGGAGGGCAATTACAATTGGTAGAGTTACTTAATAAAGGCGTAGCTTAACGCTGAGTAAATTAGCGTGCAAATTAAAACGTTAAAGTCATATTTTTTATAGCGCGCGATTGCTGGGATTTAATATAGCTTTGGTTTGCGTATTCACCCGAAATACTACCGAATCGATCGCGTTTCACACTAATTGTTAAATCACACGTTTTACTTTTATCTACTTGCGAGCTGCTAAACATATCTAAACTTTGCAGATCTATTTCAAGGCGCGAAGTGTTAAGCGCAAAAAGCGTTGATTGTAAAAGTGTTTCATTATTATTGTTAGTGCAGCTACTGCTAAGTTCTACTTGGCTAGTACTATTAGGATCAGTGCCATCTAACTGAACTGTAAGGGGACTATTAATATCAAAATTTTGATTGTTACTCGGGGTTAAAATAATAAAATTTAAAGGCAACTCCACGCTCGAATTAGCATTTATGCCATCATCCCGTTTAAATTTTATATCAAACTGTTGGTTATCGTCAGTGGCATTTATATACGCTTGGTAATCAACGTCTAAAAAGTCGGTATCTTTTGTAAGTACAATAGCAGTGCTATTAACAACAGCTTGTAATGAGTCGCTATCGCTTAAAACAATGTTAGAGCCATTAGCATCGCCTGCATTTAGTTCTGCGTTAACACGCGTGCGGTTACCGTCAGAAACTAGTTCAAAACCTGCCCAAATACCTTGTGTTTTTACTAAATCCGACTCTGTTTCTGACGTGCAAGCGCATAATGCTAAAATTAAAGCCGTTGTGGTAATGCATTTTTTAAGCATGTTAGCTCCTTTAAACCACTTAATTAGGCTGTAAATAATTGTTTAATTGGGGATATACCTAACAATTATATGAAGTGTAAGTTTGTATATGTGCATTGTTACACAACAAGCTATCTATAAATGTTTAGATTTGTTAATGGTTGTAAATAAAATATTAATCACCAGGTTTAAAAACTAACTTACCAATTAAATTGTTTACTAAGTAAGCATCGATTTAGCGCTAAATGTATTACAAAAGAGTATGTTACAATCAAGGTAAAGCATATCTTCATATTGAGTATTATGGCGCAGTATATTGCTACTCCAAGTTGGCTAGGCCGTTTTTTTACCCGTATTAAACACGTAGCTATTGAAAAAGAGCGCCTTGTTGTGCATTTTAGAGGTGCTCCCGCACGGACATTTTTAATTAAAGACTTTTATAATTACTCAATACTTAAAAACCGTTTATTTAGCGCCAAAATTAATTTGTGCGACAGTAGCAATACATCAATTAGCTTTTTAAACAAATCACAAGCGAACGCTTTAAATACTGCCCTTAACACGCGGTTTTCAGCCCTGCTTGAGCAAAAGGTAAATAACGCAAAGATTTCGCTCAAGCGCTATGCTTTAGATGAGTTTTTACGTGATAGTTCCATAAAAACACTTAATAATGATGTGTTTTTGCTTACCAAGCAGTACGCTAAAAGTACAAGTGTGTGGCAACAGCACTTATCGCCAAGTAGTATTAAATTTTTAAATATACTAAGCACCACACCCAATACTCACGATGCAATTGTACAGTTGCGCCATAAATATGAAAAAAAACAACTAACTCTTAAAAATGACTTTTTTAATCAAGTAGAGTCAAATCCATTAACAACAGAGCAGCGCTTAGCGGTAATACGCGATAACGATAAAAATTTAGTATTAGCGGCAGCAGGCACAGGTAAAACATCTGTGATGGTAGCAAAGTCTTTAGATTTAATAGCATGCAATATTGCCAAGCCTGAGCAAATTTTGGTGCTGGCCTATAATAAAACAGCAGCAAATGAGCTTAAAGAGCGCTTTATTGAACGCGCCACGCATGCAAAATTGCATACCAAAGCACCCACTATTTTAACATTCCATGCGCTTGGGCTTAAATTACTACAAAGTGCCAAAAAGCCAATCGAGTTGTCAAAATTTGCAACTGACCCAGTTCAATTAAATAGTTGGTTAACTGGGTGGGTAAGTAAAAAAATACAAACCGAGCCACAGTTTTTAAAAGCATTTGTAGATTTACTCCATGAGCCGATTGATATATTTAGCTTTAAAGATAATGCACAGTACGAGCGGTACGTACGCGATAACGAATACCGTAGCCTTGCGGGTCATAAAGTAAAAAGTTATCAGGAAGTGCTTATTTCAAACTGGCTGCATTTGAATTGCGTACCGCACAGTTATGAGGTGAATTATCACTTTAGCCAAGGCGCAGAGTTAAGTGGGCAATACCAACCAGACTTTTATATACCTCAATATGATATTTACCTAGAGCACTTTGGCATTGATAGGCAAGGAAATACACGTGCCGATATAGATAAAAAACACTATAACGAGCAAATTGCATTTAAGCGCAAACTGCATAAACAAAATGGCACCACCTTACTCGAAACCTTTCATTACAACTGGGTAGAAGGAAAGCTAGAGCAAACCCTCGCAAAGCAATTAAAGCAGCATAATGTTGAATTAACACCTTTAAGTAACGACGAAATATTTCATACTTTAAATAACTCAGGGCAGTTACAGCAAGGCATTAATAAGTACATAAAATGTTTACAAGCTATTCGAGTGGAGCAACTAAGTAATAAGCAAATAGCGCAGCGCATCAAGCAAAGTGGTATTAAAAATTACCAGCAATATGCAAACTTGTTAGTGCAAATTCATGATGCTTATATAAATGAACTAAACGCGCAAAGTGCCATTGATTTTGACGACATGATTATTCAAGCAACAAAGGCGATAGTAAGCGGAGATTTTAATATTGTGTGGAGCCACATTTTAGTTGATGAGTTTCAAGATATATCAAGCGCGCGTATGGCTTTCATAAATGCCATATTAAAACATGGTAACGGAATACGCTTTACTGCGGTTGGTGATGACTGGCAAGCAATTTATCGGTTCTCGGGTGGTAATTTAGCGCTTACTACACGCTTTAATGAATTAGTGGGCAGCCACTCACTTACTATGTTGCAAAAAACATTTAGATATAACAATAGTATTAGTGATGTAGCAGGGCGTTTTGTAATGCAAAACCCTGAGCAATATAAAAAGCAGATCAGCACACATACACAAGTAACCACACCACAAGTTATTTTATTAGACGATTTATACCAAGGTACTAAATCGATAGAAATGAAAGTACAACAGAGCATAAGCACTATTCAAAAAAATGATGCATCAGCGAGCATTGCCATACTTAGTCGATATAGATACATGTTAAATAGCGTGCAGCAGCATTTAAAAGATAAAAAGCATACAAACTCTCTTTATTTTTGGACATTGCATAGTGCCAAAGGACTTGAAGCCGATTACTGTATTATTATTGGTTTTGAACAAGGTAAATTAGGGTTTCCTAGCGATAATCAAAATAATGTGCTGGTGGAGGCGTTATTACCAGAGCAAGATGAATTCACTCACTCAGAGGAAAGGCGTTTGCTTTATGTAGGTATTACTCGCGCTAAACATAAAGCGTATTTAATTGCAGACCCTTATGCATGCTCAGCGTTTGTAAAAGAATTAGTAAATGACAATTATCCCATTCAAATCGCTTCAACGTTGTTTAATAAGTCGCAACTAAAGCAAAGAGAGTGTAGTACGTGCAGCGACGGTTTAATAGTGCCAAAAACGGGTCAATATGGTGATTATTATAGTTGTACTAATACGCAAATTTGCGAAACTAAATTACGAGTGTGTAAAAGCTGTAGTGGCCCATCGATTGATAAAAACACGTACTCACAATGTGTGAATACAGAGTGTAAAACGCAGCACCCAATTTGTGAAAAGTGTGGTCGCGAAATGCGTAAACGCAAATCTAAGCACGGTGAATTTTTAGGGTGCAGTGGTTTCGCTCTTAAAGAAGATAACTGTAAAAACACACGAAAAATGATTGTTTAACGGCTAACAGGTAGGTTTACACTTGTCTATTTTATAGAACTATGTAAATAGAAATTACATTCATTAGATTGATTTTAACAAGCTATCAATGTCTAATAGAAGAATGAGCTTTAACTGTTGTTTATTATGCATTTTTTCAATAGATTCTTTTTATTAAATGACCATTATTCAGCCCCTGGTCAGGTTGCTAATTGGCGAATAAGTGCACTGCGCATTATTCTATCATTAGTAATGGTGTTATGTTTTGCTGTGGCGTGCCACACGTACACAAGCGCTATTGAATTTAACTTAATTTATATTGTTGTATTAACAAGCAGCTTTCTTGCTACTGCATGTGGTTTACTTATAGCAAGTAAGCGTTTTTATCACTTTAGCGCTCATGCACTTTTAATAGCCATTGTAGCTGCTAGCGTGTCAATGAACTTATTTTTAACAGACCTAGAGCTTGCTAAAGTGGGCTCTATGTATATGTATTCTTGCCCGATAATCGCACTTATGCTACTTGGTTATAGAACAGCTCTTGCTTATGGCGTATTAAATATTGCGCCGTTTTATATGATCATCAATAACGTTGATGTCTCGGGTTTAACCGGCATAGCTCAACAACTTCCCGACGCTGACTTATACATTACAGGGCTTATATTTTTATTTTTTAACATTTGTATTCCCCTTGCTGTGGCGCGCACAATTGTGGCTGCTAAGCGTTTAAACAAAACAATGATAAGCGCTAATACACACCTTAAAGATAAAAATGAGCTTTATCGAAGCCTGTTCACCGAATCAAATAAAGCTAAAATTATTGTTGACGAAAATCTTGTCATTACTGATTTTAATCAACATGCTATTGATATGTTTGGTATAAAAAAAGAATTAAAAGAAGGAAGCGTTAATCTTTCTCATTTATTTCCGGCCTTAGTTTTTGACGACTCTAATGCTCAAAATAAAATTGTGAAGTACAAAAAAAGTTATTTTAAAGCCAGTTATCAGCAAATAACAATGAGTACAAACTACCGTGTATATGACTTTTACGATTGCACGCAAGAGCAGCTCATTAAACAAAATTTATCGATGATGGAACAAGAAAATAAACGTTTACGCTTTAGAGACTCGCAAACAAAACTACCTAATAGAGAATGGTTTGAGCTGCAATGCGACAGATTAACAAGCAAATACCAAAAAGGTTTTTATATCGTTGTTGCGCAAAGTGCAAATAGTGAATACTTAAATTTGAAGCTCACTAAAGCCGACTCTCAAGCATTACTTATTAACGCGTACAAGCGTTTAAAAGCGATGCCAGATGGGCCGCTGTTGGGTGCTCATATAGGAGTAGGAAAGCTTGCTTTTATAATTGGCGCAAACTCGCAAAACGAGCTAGAAGATAAGCTATTAATGCAAATAAAAAATACATTAGATAAAACATATAATGTATTTGGTACTAAGTGTCAGCAATCATTTTTATTTGGTTTTGCAAAGTATCCTGATCATGGAAAAAACAGCGCAACAGTACTTAGCAATGCATGCGAAGCACTTAAGCTAGCAAATTGTAATATGGCCCTTAGTGGTTATAACGAAAAACAATCACAAGCTTTTATCGAAAAATACGAAATTTCAATGTTATTAGATGAAGCGCTTCAGCAGGGCGATTTGTCGGTGCACTATCAACCTAAAGTAGATGCAACGGGTCAATGTATAGGGCTTGAAGCCTTAGCGCGTTGGAACAGTCCAATACTGGGTAATGTGTCGCCAGTGGTATTTATTCCTATTGCCGAAGAATACAGAATGGTTAGTCGGCTAACCGACCTGATTATTCAAAAGGTGTGCGCTCAAATTGCCGATTGGACCAAGGCGGGTTTACCGAGTGTGCCGGTGGCAATAAATATATCTCTAATTGATTTTAGCCAAACCGATTTTATGTCAAAACTGGTTAAATACCTTGCCGACTTTAACGTAAAGCCACCTCAAATTGAGTTAGAACTGACTGAAACCTCTCTTGAGGCAAACCAAGCGCATTCGCTAAAGCTTATGCAAACGCTGCAATCGTGGGGTTTTACTATTTCGGTCGATGATTTTGGGGTCGGTTATTCTAATATTGCACGCCTTGCCGATTACCCTATTAACAAGCTCAAGTTAGATCGCTCATTAATAAGCCAAGTAACGAGCTCCACGCGTCAAAAAAGTTTAGTTAAAGCGGTGCACGTTATGTGTGAAGAGCTTGATATTAAGTGTGTAGCCGAAGGAGTAGAAACCCAAGAGCAAGTAGCAATAATGACGCAAATGGGGTGTAAAGAATTTCAGGGCTTTTACTTTGCGAAACCAATGCCGGCCGAAAATTTTGCAGAGCATGTTAGTCGCCATGGCTTAGTGTTTAACCCTAAAGAGATGACGGCTCAACTTTAAATGTATTTAGTGGGCACTATATAGAACATATACACCTAAGGTATGTATGTTCTATAAAACTAGTTGGGTTTTATTACCTAATTACAGAGCTGTTGGGCGTTTATGGTTATTTCACAATGATGAATAGCCTCAGCTCCCCAATGCTGTATATCTGATTGAGCAGTGCAGCCTGCATCTTCAATTAAAGCAGTATTGGCATCACATAAGAGTAGCACTGCGTTATCATCTTGTACGTTCACGATAAGCGTGTATTCCCCAAAGGGTGCAAGTTTTCTTAAATCGTTATTAACAGCAGCTTTTAATAACTCATCAGTTGTAGAGTAGGGTGTTTCACTAAATTTTAATGTGCCATCAACGGCTGTAGCAATATCTTTTAATTGCGAGGCTAAGTCGGCCATCACTTCTGGATTGTTATTTTTTGAAGTGTAGCAACCGCTAAGTAATACTATGAGGCTTATACAAAGTAAGTGTTTCATTTTATTTGCTCCATACCGTCATCGTGTTGTGTTCATCGTAGCCTGTATCTAGGTTCCAATTTTTAATTGCACTGCAATCAGTATCTAAAAATACGGCATTGGCAATAACGATTATGTAGTGCTGAATATTACTCACGGCAAAGTCAAAAATATCGTTGTAATGCATAGGCTCGTGCGGCGTTTTTAGTTGTTCAATAAAAGTGGTGTCTACTTCGTTTGGGCGAGGATAAAACAAACCTAAATCAGCAGCAACATGGCGTGCACAGGCAAATAATCGATAGCTTTCTTCAACATTATTTACTACAAGCTGAAAACCGTTATGCCATGAATTAAAGTTAGGAGCGTGTTGTGCAGCGTAGCTTGGGTGAACCGTTAATAAAGCATGTTGCCAAATTTTTGCAATATCGGTATCAAAATTATCGTCTTTGTTAGTACAAGATCCAATGTTTTGTTGCACGCGGTCAGCATAACCTAACTCACCTAAATTTAAACGCTGCCAAATAAATGCATCTTGGTTCATTTCGCAGGTACGGTGCGCCGTTTGATTTTGCTCATACGGGCCTACTTTTAATTCAACAACTGGATGCACCGTTATATCCGCAGCAACATGGGCCATATAACCGCATAACCAAGCAAAACACTTTTCAAATGCTTCACTTTCAAGTGTTTTGCAGTATTCAATCATGGCTTTAAGTAAATCGCCTGTGTGCTCATAGTGCATTAGGTCGGCCCACGCATTTTGGCTAGGCTGCGCTACTGCTAAGTAAGGATAATCGGGGGCTACACAGCCTAGTTCAAGGTATGCTTGGCGTTGGCTTAAAATAAGTTTTGCCTTTTTAGGCATATCCATTTTAGCGAGTGATTTGGTTTGCGTTGCAATATTAACGGCTGTGATGTGCGCAAAAGCACCTGGCATTGTCATATCCTTATGATTTATTAATAGGGGGACAGATTAACATTGAGAGGGGGTTAAATAAAGCCAAGTGAAGTGCTTGTGAGTGTTTAAAAGGGACTAAATTAACTGTTCAATTAGTTGTCCATCTTCGTACAGCTTAGCATATTGGCGTTTATGTTCTTCAAACAGATAGGCGCGTAATTGCTCTTGTCCGCTATGAATCTGAGTGATTTTTGCTGCAATCCCTAGGTTACTTTGCCTAACGGGTTCTACATCTATCGATATACTTTCTTTGTTGGGTAAGGTAAAGCTCATGTGCTGTAATTTTTTTAAGCTCTCTCCACTTTTTAACGGTTTTAAAAATATTCCAGTACTGGAAATCGATTCAATATTAAAACCTTGGCTTTTAATATTTAGCTCACTCCAGCGCCAACTACGTTGAGTGCCCTTTGTATCAATTACTTCTGGTGCGCTCAAAGTGGGGTTAATTACACCTAACTCATCAATTTTTAATTGCAAGGGAAACCAAAGTTGGTAATTAGCAACTTCAGCAAGCAAAGTTAGATTAGCGTGGGTAAAAAGGTGAGCAATACTCGCGGGTATAGAGCTTTTCATTGTAAGCATATGATCGCGAGGGGAACGTTGTTTTGTATTTGGTTTGAATAACTCAGCTAAAAAATTTACCTCTTCATTAGAAAAGTCCATATTTCACCCTAGTTACATAAAACAATGCACCACCGTAATTTAAACAATGAATTTGATCAACAAATGCTCTGTTTAAATTTGTTTAGTTAATATTTACAAGGGCAAGTATGTAAGCTAAACAATTTATTTAAATGAAGTGCTTAACGCTATCGCTTTTCAGGGGCTTGAATTATTTAACATTTATAAAAATATATTTAGGCTCAAGTGGCTAGCTGTTAAACTACAACATATTAGTTTTATAATTTATATTAGAGTTTACATTATGATATGTGCATTTTTACGTGATCAACAGCCAAAGTTACTAGGTATGTTAGTGGCATTGTTTGGTGTTGGATATTCAATAAATGCAGTGGCTCAAGAGCAAAACCAAACTTTAATTTTAGTGGGGTCAGAGCTTACTACCTGTACTAGCGCAAAGCTTAACAATTGCCAAAAAGAGACTGCTATTGATGGTAAGTCACATAATTTATATGCTGTTAGCAACGCTCAAATAAAAAACATCACGCAGCACTGGCCTAATAATAACGTTGAGGCAAAAACGGCTGTATTAAAAACACTTAAAACCTTGCTAGGTAAATCGTCAAATAGCGTATCTAAAACAGATTTATTATGGTTATGGCGCGATATAAATAACCAGCAATTAGAAAGCCTGACTCAGCAAGAATACAACTTTGTATTTGATATGCTAGAAGTGCCGCTACTTGATAAAAACGCTGAGCGCTTAAAAGAGCAAGTAAATACCGATTTTAATATTGAGGTCGCGACTAATAGTATTTTACAATTTGTGTCGGGCAGTTTAAAAGTTAATAACGTAAAACCCACCATGCTTGCTATTACGGCATCGAGCCGCGACCCTTATGAGTCGGCAGATGTAGCGCAGAGTCTTTTAGCACAATCAAATATAAACACTCAATGGTTAGCACTAACGCCAGCACTTGCTAAAGCGATTACGAGTAACTCGTGCGATGAATTACCCGCTCTCAGAAATACATTAATGAATGTGTATAACCGGGAAGCAATTTATCCAGAGTACACAAAGGCCGAATACGCTTTATGCAAAAGTGGCACTAATGCACTTGTATCACTTATTAAAAATAGTACCGGTGTGATGTTTAATAGCGGTAATGCAGCATTAACTCACAAGGTATTATTTGATCAAAACAATAATCCATACCCGTGGACGCAAGCATTGCAAACTCGCCCAGTAATTGTAGGTGAAGGCGCGGGCGCAGCAATCCAAAGTAAAGTGACGGGCATGCTTACAAATACGACAAGCCTTGAGGCACTTCGCAAAAATGAAAATAACACTAATGCTGGTGGACTTGGCAGCTTTAATTTTGGTGTACTAGATACTCAGTTTAGCGAACAAAACCGTACATTTAGGCTCGCAGCGGCGTTAAATAAAAATGAAGTAAAAAAGACTAAAACAGAGATTCAACATGGTTTTGGTATTGATGAAAATACGGCTTTGGTTGTTATTAAATCGCCAGAAGGTAGTTTAATAACCGTAATAGGCAAAAGTGGTGTAGTGCATTTAGCTAACCAAGGTAAAGCACAACCTGAGAGTAAGAGCTATAGCTACTCGTATTGGCCTACAAGCAGTGTAATTGAAATTACCAATAACACGTTTACTCTAAGCAAGCGCACAATAGATGAGGCGTTACCCGCTATAAAAATACCTCCACTGCCAGTGCAGCGTTTTGGCTCAATTTTAACAAATTCAAAACTGCGATCACTTACTCAAGCTATGTGCCTAAGCCAAGAGCAAAGTGCGGTAGCTCAACAAGATGAGTTTATAATTAGCCTTACAGCAACGAGTGACACACAGTATCATCGCGTTAATGCAAAAGAGTTTGGTTGTGCACTAAGCAATTTAGAGTTAGCTATAAAGTCTATTTAGTTACTAACCTGAGCCAAGGGTTTAAGTTTTTGGCTCTTCTCTATAAAATAGCCACCATAATGATTTAAAAGCCTAGCCAAGGCCTTACTAAAAGAGTTTTAAAATGAATAATGAAAATGACGTAATTGATACTTTAGCCGAACTAGAAAGCTTTTTAATAGATGTCGAAAACGGTGGTTTTGGACTTAAAGGTGTTGCCGGTGTTGGCATGGCTACTAATAACAAAGATGGCAGCCGTTTTGTTGCTGTGTTTGACGATAATCAAAAGCTACTTTTAGCACGCATGATTACAGAAGACGTATTCCAAACAGGGCAAGACATGGTACGAAATGGTGTAGGGCGCAAGCACTAACATTAACTTTACTGAATAACGACACTGCAAAATGCGTTATTCAGTAAGTATTTATAAAATCAAAATATTGAAATTAAAAGTCCATTTCCCAATCTAGTTGGCACCATGGGTGCTCGTCATCAGCTAATATACTTTGCAATGTAGCAGCCGTATCATTTATTTTCTCAAATAAATCATGGCTAAAATTAAAGTCAGGGTTTGGCTCGCTGTACGTTTCTTGAGTTGTAATCTTTTGCCATATACACCGACCAACTACATAACTAGTTGCATACTCTTGCCAGCTAATAAATAAGGTTTGTGCCAGTTTTCCAATAGGCTTAAGGTAATGCCATGCTTCTTCTTCGGTTAAAAAATTAACGCTAACACCACAACGACATAAAAAAGCATAGCGGCCAATATCAAAAGCTCTAATACCACAACGAGCCAGTGAGAATTTATGTATTCCTGCCCAGTCCGACATAATACCTATAGGCGTATTTTGATAGGCAGTAGATTTATTCTCAATGTAGTATCTTGCTAATAAATCATTTCTGGTGAGTTCAGCCATACAACTCATGAAAACTTGGCTATTTGATGTGTTATAAAAAACATTTAAAGTTTCAATTAACTCTTCTTTTGTTGTAACGCCATAAGCATTATCTAAAATACTTAAATTACCGTTAGCAACTGACTCGTCAGTGTAGTTTTTATTGTGATGCTTTAAGGTATTCAATGAATAGCCATTTTGCATTGAAAGGTGGCCTGAGAGGCTAATAAGCCATAATTTTTGTTCTGAACTTAAGGTCGCATCATCCGTAATTACACAAGCTACTTCACTTTGATTGTGCATCTACAATCTCCTTTGTTGTTTGCAGTTTGAGGCATATCTCATTGTAATTAGGATGCATTGGTTGTCCATGTTCAACGAGCTTTTCACAACACTCCACTGCAAATTCAAGTGAGTACATCCCAAGCCTCTGATGTCCGTATTTATCTGCGGCTAATATTAATATAGGTATTGCTGCATCATATTGATCTAAGGCAGCTAGCGATCGCCCTTTGTAATAGTAGGTTTGTGGTAAATTAGAAAACTCGCTCATCGTGATGTTTGCGAGCTTAATACAGGTATCAAAATCATCTATATCAAAAGCTATGTGAATAAACTTTAAGCTCCAACTTGGTTGGTGTGTGATTTTTGGCATAGCTTGCTTAATAGCATAAATAGCGGCTTGTTTTATTTGCTTCACAATCGCTTTATCTTCGAAGTTTGCCAATTTAGCCATTAACGCATGTAGCATTGCCCAAGCATATTGCTGTTTATAGTCTAAATCAGCATAGAGGGCGTAACCCATGGGTTTATTGGGTTTTCCATCATGATCAGTCGCTGGAAGATCTAATGTTTTGAGTTCTAATTGTGAGTATATATTCTCTTGTACAGAGCCTAGTACGCGAGGGGTTTTATAAAACTTGTTAGGAGATGGTTGTATTTTTTTTGCGATAGTTTCCATTATCAAATTGAAATCAATTGAGTCTGGGCAATATATAAATAAATCAACCAGTAGAGGCCAAGGATCTATCTGTTTTTGTAAATGTAGATTCATAAAGGCGATAAAAACGTCAAATGATTCATCTAAGCGTTCTAGCTTAGCAAGGCATAAAGCCTGTAAATAATTGCAATCAGCGTGAAAAATTAGAGGGTATGTTTGAGTCGTTATTAAAGCATCTTTGTAGCGACCATTTTCAAATTGTAACGTCGCTATTTTAAGAGCGTTACTTTCCTCATTTTTTTTAAGATCTTTTATGTAGTATCGACGGGCGATAATCAAAGCAGAGCGAAGGTCTATATCCTCAGGGCTAGTATAAAAATAAGAGTTTAAATACGTATATGCTTTTTCATAATTTTTAAGGTGCAAATAACACAGACCAATCTCTTTAGTCATATTCATCGCATAAAAACTTTTCATAAGTTCTCGCTGCGCAAGATAAATAGTGAGTGCTATATCATAGTTTTTAAGCTTAAATTCTGCGTGTGCTTGTAAATCTCGCAGCTGATCTATGCTTGCATCTGTAGGCTCTGGCAATGAGGCAAGTAACTTACTAATTTCTGTGTATGCACCCAATGTCCATAAATAGTTAGCAACATAAAGATAAAGTGACTCGTCATTATAAAATACCAAATTGATTCGCTGCATAAGCGTAATTAGCTGCTCAGCTGTAAGCTTAGAATATATACATTGCTCTTCTATTAAATTACGTAACTGAAGATGCTGCTGCAGTTGTTCAAAGCTAATATTGTGATCAATGTTAGATAGGGCATCGATTCGCAGTGGTAGGCTCTGAATATAATGATGCAGTGCAATAGCAAGTTCACGGTAGTGATTATTTTTATTGGTTACTAACTCACTAGAGATTTTCATACTCTCATCTAAAAATTTAAATACCGTGGCAGATAAAAAGTAATTCTCTGAAAAGAAATCAATTAAAGTAAATGAGACTTGCTGACTTTGATCGACATCCCAAAATAATGGCGACGAAAATAATAACTTCCATTGTTCAACATCGCTGCGAGATATCACATTACAATATAATTCATTGAGTGCTACTTGCAGCTCTGAAATAGAGCGAATACAATTTAACTCGATAGGTTGAGGCTTAACTATTTCAGCTTCTGTAGGTGCGGGAGAGTGCTCTTCTTCATCAAAAAATGACTCGTTAATAACGCCTTTTTTTTCGTGCTCATCTTCAAATATTTGATTGGGTGCTGTGTCTTCATTTTTAGCAGGTCGTTTAGCCTCTTTAATAGCTAACTCATATGCTTTTCGTAAATCTTTAAACTCTTCGGGAAACTCTGTTGGCGATGTTTTTTTTAGAATCTCTGTATAAGCGAGTTTAATAAGGCGTTTATCTGTTGTGGCTTCAATGCCTAATATTTTCCAATGGTTCATTACTTCACTCTTTATTTAATGCATGTAATTTTTTAACTGAAACTATTTTTTATTAGCTAACTTTAATAACTAACTTTAATAGCTAATTTTAATAACTAAGATAGCGCTTTATATTTTCGATCATACGCTCTATTTTGTGGTTATCGTGTGTTTCTAACACTTCCATAAATTGACCAATCGCCTCGCCAATCTCTCGCCTTTTATCGCCTAGATTTTCTTGGAATAAACGCTCTAACTTTGCTTTAAATGCAGTATTTACAAGTTTGTCTTTAGGCAAAACCTTAAGTGCGTTAAGTCGTGAAAAACGTTCACGTAACTCACTTTCACTCAAGCTTTCTTCATTTTCGCCTACATAAGTGCGGTATTTTTTGTCACTTGCAACATTAGTCACTTCAACCTCAAGTACACCATTAAGATCGTAGGTATATGTTAAATATAACTCTTGTATTATATTTAACGGCTCAAGATTTATTTCTAAATCGCCTAAAAACACATTATCTTTAGGGAGGTAATGTTCACCCTGATAAATTTTAATGAGTACTTTTTCTTGTTCAGGGTGAGCTGAATAAACAGAACGAGTTTCGCTTACAGGAATCGTCGCGTTACGTTCTATAATAGGCAAAAACTCAGACTGACCATGTTTGTTGTTTACCTCCACGCCTAAAGTGAATGGGCAAACATCAGTCATTATTACGTCTTTCAATTCTTTAGCACGTGCGCTCATACCTGCCTGAATTGCAGCACCAGTAGCGATAGCATGGTCAGGGTTATATTGAGTTTGCGGTATACGTGAAAACACACGGCTAATTTGCTGTTGAAAAATAGGCATACGCGTAGCGCCGCCAACAAGAATAAGTCCATTAACGTCTTCAAGTGTTAAGTCAGCGTCAGACATCGCACGGTTAATAGGAAACTTAATTCGCTCAATTAACTCGCTACACAATGTACGATAATCTTCCAGAGTGAGGGTATATGAATACGTTTTTTCTTTATATTCAAAATTAAAGCTGGCTGTTGACTCGTTAGTTAATTGGCACTTTAAACGCTCGCACAACGACCAAATATTACGTAGTTCACTATCTGAGAAAAAACCTTTGTACAAATCGTTTTTCTTATAAAGATCTTCTTCAATAACGTTAGTAAAGTCGTTACCGCCTAAGTAGTTATCACCCGATGAGGCGTGTATTTCAAATATGTCGTTAAACACCTCAATAACCGACACATCAAATGTACCGCCACCAAGGTCCAGTACTAAGTAAGTTTGCTCACAGTCTTTATTATCGAGCCCATAAGCGAGTGCTGCGGCTGTGGGTTCATTAAGTAATCGCTCAACTTTAAGGCCTGCAAGTAAAGCCGCTTGTTGCGTTGCTTGGCGTTGTTTATTGTTAAAATAGGCAGGTACCGAAATAACGGCTTCAGTAATAGGCTCTTGTAAATAATGTTCGGCTTGCTCTTTAAGGCTTTTTAATAAAATGGCTGATAGTTCAGTTGCGCTATAATCTTGCTCGCCCAATGAAAAGGTTTTATCAGTGCCCATAAAACGTTTAAATTCACAAATTGTGTGTGCGGGGTGGGTTGCTAATCGATCCCTAGCTGCTTGGCCTACAAGAATATAATTGTCTTCCGACAAGCCAACAATTGAAGGAACGAGCACATTACCCTCCATATCCGGAATCAACTTAACCGCGTTATCTTGCCATATTCCCACTACGCTATGAGTTGTACCGAGATCTATCCCTATTTTCATTTTATTTCCCTTACTGAATGACTTAAATCATCGCTATGCTAAGTTACTTAATACAGAGCCTTAAATTCAACTTAGTTTTGCATCGGTGCCATTGTACAGTTTAATTAAAAACCTATTATTAATATCTGATTGAAAATTATACGCTTAACTTTATTTTATTAAAATAGGTAGCGGTTCTTGATGAGAGCAAAGAGGTCTTTAAAAGAATACATATTGGAGAGGTGCAAGCAGATTAGTATTAAGGTTGATAACAAAAAAATATGGATCTAGATATAGAGTATTATCGAATTGCTGGAAGTAAAGTTTACTGATGGTTAGGTTTAGATTAACGAAGATTGTTATTTTTAAAGGAATTAATTGGTCGGTATGGAGAGATTCGAACTCTCGACCCCTGCCACCCCATGACAGTGCGCTACCAAGCTGCGCCACATACCGATTCGTATGCAATAGTACGTGTATTTTTTTAAAAATCAATAAGCGATTGTTTGTTTGGGTGTTTATTACGCAAGAGGCCTAAAAAGGCGCCCTTGCGGTGTATTAATTAGCTAGTCTTTATTTAACCACTTTTTGATCGAGTCATACATCTCATCTCGTATTAATGGCTGAGCTTTTTTGTTAGGGTGTAAACTATCGTTTTGCATTAGCTCAGGTTGACCAGCAACATCGAGCATAAAAAAGTTCATTAAATGCGCATTTGTTTCTTCGCTAACGCGCGAAAAAGTGTCAGTAAACATTTTACTGTAACGCGGGCCGTAATTAGGGGGAATGTAAATCTCCATTAAGGCGGTCATCGCATTAGCTGCTTGGCTTTTTTGAATAAGAGACGTTAAGTTAGTTTGCATTTTTTTGACTGGAAAACCACGTAAACCGTCGTTAGCACCTAGCTCAATAAGTACATGAGTGGGTTCGTATTGCTCAAGCAGTGCATCTAAACGGCGTAGGGCTCCACCAGATGTTTCGCCACTAATACTGGCGTTGATAAGTTCAATGTCGGCTTGTTCGTCATCGTATTTATCTTGTAATAATTTTACCCAGCCTTCTTCTTGTTGAAGTCCGTAGGCTGCGCTTAAACTGTCACCGAGTATTAAAATCGTGTTGTCGGCTGCTGCGCTCAGCGGTTTGATAACTAAAAATAAAATGAATACTAAACGAAGGATTGAATGAGTCATATGTCAGCGCTTTCTCAATTAAATATAATTCAGGTTAATGGTTTGTCTAAAGTAGTCTCTACCTTTGAAGGCGAGCTGCCCATCCTCAGCGACATCAGCTTTAATGTCAAGCATGGCGAGTCTGTTGCTATTGTTGGCACGTCGGGCTCTGGTAAATCAACGTTACTCAGTTTATTAGCAGGGCTGGATACCGCAAGCAGCGGCGAAATATTTTTAGATGGCGAGCCATTACACAATTTAGATGAAGAAGAGCGTGCTGCACTGCGCGCGGCTAAAATTGGATTTGTGTTTCAATCGTTCATGTTAGTACAAAGCTTAACTGCACTAGAAAACGTTATGCTGCCAGCAGAACTTGCTGGCGAAAGTGATGCAAAAGAGCAAGCAATTGTTTTGCTTGAAAAAGTAGGCTTGAGCCATCGAATTGATCATTACCCGTCGCAACTCTCTGGCGGTGAACAGCAACGTGTTGCTATTGCGCGAGCATTTATTGGTACGCCTAAAATATTGTTTGCTGATGAGCCTTCGGCTAATTTAGACAGCAAAAACGGTAAAATGATTGAATCCTTATTATTTGATTTAAACACGCAACACGGCACCACGCTTATTTTGGTTACTCACGATGAAGGGCTTGCACAAAAATGTGAGCACATTATTCAAATAGAAGCGGGTTTACTGGTAAAAAGCCAAGTAGAGGACGTTGCTAATGTGGGTTAAGTTAGCGCTTAAGTTATTTTCGCGAGAATTTCGCCGTGGTGAGCTAACAGTTATAAGCGCAGCTATCGCCCTTGCTGTTTTAACCGTGCTTACACTGTCTATGGTTACTGAGCGAATAGGGCAAAGTATTGCGCAAAAAAGCAGTGCTTTTATTGCAGCAGACCGTGTACTTGCAAGCGATCATGTTCTCGACACTGCTTTTATTACTAAAGCACAGAGCCAAAATTTAAAAACGGCGCAAATGGTGTACTTCGACACTATGTTGTTTGCCGATGATGAAATGCAGTTTAGCTCAGTAAAAGCGGCATCTAATGCGTACCCGTTAAAAGGGCAGTTAAAAGTTAAAGATACCTTAACCGGTGAAACTAAGGTTGCTAATAGCGGACCAACGCCTGGTAATGTGTGGCTAAGTGAATCAGTATTTTACAGTTTAAACATTGATATAGGCGCGCAAGTAGAGCTTGGCGCTGCATTATTTAATGTTTCAAAAGTTATTGTAGAAGAGCCCGATGCGCCATTTAATGTATTTTCGAGTAGCCGCCGCGTGCTTATTAATATTGACGATGTGGCAAAAACCGAAGTTGTGCAGCCAGGTAGTCGTGTTTATTATCGCCAACTTTATGCAGGTAATGAGGCCGATATAAATAGCTTTTACGAGTGGCTTAAACCACAAATGAAAGAAAACCAACAATGGTACGGCGTTAAAGACCGTCAATCACCTATTTCAAATAGTTTAAACCGTGCAGAGAGCTTTTTATTACTTGCCGGCCTATTAGGTATTATTTTAGCCGCAGTGGCTATAGCCGTTTCAGCAAAACGTTATTGTGAACGCCAATACGATCCAGTAGCGATGATGAAAACGCTAGGCGGTAGCCGTTCAATGATCCGCAAAATATACATGCTCCATTTATTGCTTGTATGTGCAATGGCGGTAAGTATTGGGCTGTTAATTGGTTATGGCTTGCAAGAAATAGCAACAAGTTACTTATCGAAAAGTATGGGCACAGAGCTACCTTTAGGTGGCTTTAAACCTTGGCTGGTGGCTATAAGCACTGGCGTAATTTGTGCCGTTATGTTTTCTATTAAACCGTTATTTGATTTATTTGATATTCCACCGCTTAGAGTGCTGCGCCGTAACTTAGGTGACAAGTTGGCAGTAAGTCGTGTGCATTTAGGCATGAGTGCGCTAACTGTGTTTTTATTAATGTGGTTATTTAGTAACAACATAAAAATAACGCTTATTTTGTTTGCCTCAACGCTTGCGCTAATTGGTGTGTTGTTTTTGATATCTAAATTAATATTTGGTGGCGGTCGAAAATTAGGGCTTAAGCCAGGTAACAGTTGGTCGCTTGCAATTGCATCTATTCAAAAGCGTGCAAATGTGAACGCGGTACAGTTAATTAGTTTTTCATTAGCGATTAAATTACTGCTGTTTTTAGTGGTACTTAAAAACGACATGATATCTGATTGGCAGTCGCAACTTCCAAGCGACGCGCCTAATGCGTTTTTAGTTAATATTACGCAAAATGAGCTTGAGCCAATTAATGAGTATTTAGCACAAAAAGATATTCAGGTATCAGAGTTTTATCCCACTATTCGTGGACGCGTAAATGCGGTAAACGGCGAGTTGGTAGCACGTTCTGTATCGCTGCAAGACAACGAGAAAAAAGACGAAGAAGCACGTGCAGGTATTGGCCGCGAGCTAAACCTTACATGGCTTAAAGATGTGCCTGACCAAAATGAAGTAACACAAGGCACGTGGTTTGGTGAAAATGCGATGGCTGAAGCCTCAGTAGAGGAGTCGATGCTTGAGCGTTTAGATGTTGAGATAGGCGATACGCTCACATTTTTAATTGGTTCGCAGTCGTTCGATGCTAAAATCACCAGTGTGCGCAAAGTTAATTGGGCCACGCTTAAACCTAACTTTTTTATTATTTTAAGCCCAGATGTACTTGCAGATTTTCCGGCAACGTATATTTCGTCGGTACGTATAAACCCAGATCAAAAGCGTGATTTTAGCCAGTTATTGCGTACTTACCCTACTATTACAGCGATTGATATTGATAACTTTGTTAAGCAAATACAAACAACTATTTCGCAAGTATCACTCGCCATTGGCTTTGTACTTGCAATTGTTGTGCTGTGTGGCGCGCTTGTACTTATATCGCAAGTGCAAGCTAGTTTAGGTGAGCGTATGCAAGAAATTGTCATACTGCGAACGCTTGGCGCTAAAAGCCGATTAATTAAAAACGCGACCTTGTACGAGTTTTTATTACTCGGCGGTTTAGCTGGCTTAGTTGCTGCATTTTTTAGTGATATAGCGCTTTTAATTGTGCAGCAACAAATGTTTGATTTAGCAGGTAAGTTACACCCGCATATATGGATTATTGGTCCGGTAGCTGGCGGTGTATTTGTGGCTGGATTAGGCTATTTAATGATTGCACGAACACTTAAACAAAATACCCAAGGATTAGTGCGTGCCCTAGGGTAAGCTTAAACTAACATGCTCCTTCAAATGCCCGCCTAACACGTGGGCATTTTTGTTTTTCTTTGCACTGGTAATTTATACAGTGCTCTGGCATTATTAGCGTAATTTAAAAATAATAACAATGGAGTGCTGTTTGGCCATTATTTTAGGGATCGATCCTGGTTCACGTTTGACCGGATATGGCGTTGTTGCCCACCAAGGTTCTAAATTTACATACTTAGGCAGTGGTTGTATTAAGTTAGCCGATCATCCTTTTCCGGTTAGGCTTAAAATGATCTATCAAGGCATTACACAGCTTATTGAGCAGTTTTCGCCAGAAACCTTTGCCATTGAAAAAGTATTTATGGCGCATAACCCCGATTCTGCTTTAAAGCTTGGCCAAGCTAGAGGCGCTGCTATTGTAGGTGCTGCAATGGCCGACTTGCCCGTATTTGAATATTCAGCTAGGCAAATTAAGCAAGCAGTAGTAGGTAACGGTGGCGCTGATAAAACTCAAGTGCAACACATGGTAAAAAATATTTTAAAACTACCAGGTACGCCACAGGCCGATGCAGCTGATGCACTCGCTATTGCGATTTGCCACGCTCACTCAGAACAAAATTTAATTAAACTAGCGGGTAGCGCAAGCAAAACCGTTAGAGGACGTTTAAGGAAATAACTATGATAGGCCGCTTAAATGGTATTTTAGTCGAAAAACAGCCACCAGAAATATTACTCGAAGTAAGTGGTGTCGGTTACGAAGTACAAATGCCAATGACCTGTTTTTACGATTTACCAAAAATTGGTGAAAACGCGATTGTTTACACCCACTTTGTAGTGCGTGAAGATGCTCAGTTATTATTTGGTTTTAATAATAAAGTAGAACGCGCTTTGTTTAGAGAGCTATTAAAAGCAAACGGCGTTGGGCCAAAACTTGGCTTAGCTATTTTATCGGGCATGTCGGCAAAGCAATTTGTAAGCTGTGTAAATAACGAAGACTCAACGTCGCTAGTTAAATTACCCGGTGTAGGTAAAAAAACAGCCGAGCGTTTAGTACTCGAAATGAAAGACAGATTAAAAGATTGGGGTAATGATTTATTTACGCCATTTAGCGACAGTGCAGTAATAGAGCCAATGAGCGATGCGACAATAGCTAATAACGCAGCCGATGATGCCGTATCGGCACTGCTTGCATTAGGTTATAAATTGCCACAAGCTCAAAAAGCAGTAAAATCGATAAGCAAACCCGATATGTCTACTGAGGTTCTTATTAGAGAATCTTTAAAATCAATGTTGTGAGTAACCCATGATTGAAGCGGATCGCTTAATTGATGCGACTGAAAAAACAAATGAAGACTCTATAGATCGTGCAATAAGACCAAAACTTTTAGCCGACTACAGAGGCCAGCCTCATGTTAAGCAGCAAATGGAAATTTTTATTGAAGCTGCCCGAACCCGTGGTGAAGCGCTCGATCATTTATTAATATTTGGCCCACCAGGGCTTGGTAAAACCACGCTTGCAAATATTGTAGCCAACGAATTACACGTAAGTATTAAAACAACATCCGGCCCTGTACTTGAAAAAGCAGGCGATTTAGCTGCGTTACTTACTAATTTAGAAGAAGGCGATGTACTGTTTATTGATGAAATACACAGGCTAAGCCCGCAAGTTGAAGAAATACTGTATCCAGCAATGGAAGACTACCAGCTTGATATAATGATTGGTGAAGGCCCAGCTGCGCGTTCTATTAAATTAGACTTACCTGCATTTACACTTATTGGTGCCACTACGCGAGCAGGCTCGCTAACATCGCCACTGCGTGACCGTTTTGGTATTGTGCAGCGATTAGAGTTTTATTCTGTAGAAGATTTGTCGCACATAGTAGGGCGCTCTGCACATTATCTTGGTTTAGAAATGTGTGACGACGGCGCAACCGAAATTGCACAACGTTCACGTGGTACACCACGTATTGCAAACCGTTTATTACGGCGTGTACGCGATTACACACAGGTAAAATCTGACGGCACAGTAAACGCCGAAGTAGCTAAGCAAGCGCTTGATATGATTGATGTAGATAAAAGTGGTTTTGATTATATGGATCGCAAATATTTACTCGCAATAATTGAAAAATTCATGGGCGGCCCAGTAGGACTCGACAATGTAGCTGCAGCTATTGGTGAAGAGCGTGAAACAATAGAAGATGTAATAGAGCCGTTTTTAATTCAGCAAGGGTTTATTCAGCGTACTCCGCGTGGGCGAATAGTGTCTGACAGTGCATACCATCACTTTGGTTTACTTCCTAAAAAAGACTAGCCTCATACATATTACTTGCTGTGGTTTATTGCGCAGCAGGTAATTGACTCAGTATCCCTTTCTTTCAAATATTTATACGGCTGGTATTTTACCCAAAACCTCAGCACACTGTTGCAAATGTTATTTCAAAATACTTATACGCTTTATAGTTAACTGTTAATTCACAGGGCGTTAAGACTCGCGAAGCTATCCTGCGTACCATTCAAACTAGTAACCGAATTACTTATTGTAAAATAGGTAGGGCAATTATTAGTTTATAAATAATACCAATCTGCTTATATATGGGGTCTACTTAACGTTAAGAAAATTACGCTAGAACTAGGCAAAAGTTTTTGTATCTAGTTGTTCTAAATAAAAAATTTTTAACGACGTTATAGTGCAATTTAATTCGTTAAATTGATCAAAGATTTATGCAGGTTGGTATAAAACATGTAGCGCACTAAATTGTAGGCAAAAAAAAGCCCGCAAAAAATGCGGGCAAACAACAAGTTGAAGGAAGTAATCCAGGGAACTACGTTTTACTGAATTTGGTTTTATCCAGAAAGAGTAAAACAATGTAATACGATAAAATATCCTATTACTAAGAACTTGGCTTAATGAAACTATCTCATTCGGTGCGCTAGTTCGGTATGGGAGAATAATACGTAAGATCACCTTTTTATTCAAACTAGAAAATTTGTATTTTCAGATTAGAAAAACTAATTCGGTGAATTTTATTGTTGTTTGAATCTTGCGCGTTAATTAATCGTTAAATTTATAAGTTGATGAAATTTCTAGCTTAAGTAATTTCTTTTGATGTGGCTCGGTATTAGTTTTACTGTTACGTGAAGGTAAGGCTTATAGGTTTTGAGTGTTTATGCTCTTATTTTGAATAAACGGCGCATTTTATGACGTTTTACTTATATATTTACGCATATTTATAGTTAGCGAGTTTATTTAAAAGATTAAATAAAATACTGAGGCAAAGGGAAATGCCAACTAAAGCTGTTTTTTAACGTTTTTTGTTGCCTATTCATAGCAATACCGTTGTCAGCTTGAAATGGACTAGATACACTAGATGCAACTTTTGACCGTATAAACGGTCATATTTACACAAATTAACCAATTTGCCGTATTTTGAAATTACTTAGGAGTTTAACGTGGGATCAGGGCTTAATTTTTTAGACCTAATTTTAGAAGCAAGCTTGCTTGTTCAGTTAGTGATGTTAGGGCTAGTTGCCATGTCTGTAATGTCGTGGACAATTATATTTCAGCGTAAAAAAGCAATATCAGATGCACTATCAAATGCTAAGAAATTTGAGCAAAAATTTTGGTCTGGTATTGATCTAAGTAAATTGTATAACGAAATATCGTCACGCAGCGGTCAGTCTCAAGGTATTGAAGCCTTATTTACTTCAGGCTTTAAAGAGTTTGCTCGTCATAAAAAGAATACATTTCAAAGTGCGAGTATTGTTATGGAAGGGACGCATCGTTCTATGCGTGTTGCGCTTTCTCGTGAAATTGAAAAAATTGAATCTAGCTTATCGTTTTTAGCAACGGTAGGTTCTATTAGTCCGTACATCGGTTTGTTTGGTACAGTGTGGGGTATTATGAATGCCTTTATTGCACTAGGTGAAGTTAAGCAAGCTACATTACAAATGGTAGCACCCGGTATAGCAGAGGCACTTATTGCGACTGCTATGGGTTTATTCGCGGCAATTCCGGCCGTTATTGCTTATAACCGCTTTTCAAACAGTGTTGAAAAGCTTGAGTCTCACTATATTAACTTTATGGAAGAGTTTGCTAATATTTTACACCGTCAAGCAGCTACACAAATAGAGGCACAAGCGAATGTATCAGCGTAAAAAGCGCCGTCCGGTCGCAGAAATTAATGTAGTACCTTACATTGATGTAATGTTGGTATTACTTATTATATTTATGGCAACAGCACCGCTTATTACACACGGTGTGAAAGTTGATTTACCTAAAATGGAAGAGTCTGATTTAGTTGATACTAAAGATACTCCGCCCATTATTGCTTCAATTGATGCCGAGGGTAAATATTATGTAAGCGTAGGTACTGATCCTGAAGAGCCTATGGAAGCACTTGATGTTGCTGCGGTTATAAAATTACAGTTAATGAAAAACCCTGACGTGCCAGTTATGATTAAAGGCTCGGGTAAGGTGTCGTATCAAGAAGTATTATTACTAATGGATTTTTTGAAAAATGCAGGCGTACCATCAGTAGGATTAATGACTGAATCCTTTGAGGGGAAGTAGCTGTATGAATAGTTCAGTAGTAAAATCGATAGTACTTCATTTAGGAATTGGTGGTTTTTTGTATGCGTCTGCAAACATTCATCCGCCAGCACCTAAAGTAATGGAAGTAACGCTTAATTCGGCTATACCTACGCCAGATAAAGCAGTATCAGCCGTTACAGTTGATCAAAAACAAGTTGAGCAAAAAATTGCTGAACTTCAAAAGAAAGAAAAAGATAAAAAAAGTGCTGAAGACAAACGTATCCGCGATTTAGAACGCAGAGCGGCCAATGCACGTAAGCAACGCGAATCTGAATCTAGGCATATTAAAAAGCTAGAGCAAGAACGTAAAGCTAAAGAAAAAGAAACAGCCGAGGCGCAAGCACAAGCTAAAAAAGCACGTGCCATTGAGCAAAAAGAGCGCGCTAAAGCTAAGCAAGCTGAAAAGCAAAAGCAAGAAGCTGAAAGTGCAGCAAAAGCTGCTGCTGATAAGCGTAAAACCGAAGAAGACGCACTTAAAAAAGCAGAAGCTGAACGTAAAAAACGTGAAGAAGAAGCAAAAGAGCGTGCAGCCGAGGCCGAACGTAAACGCCAGCAAGCAATGCAAGAGCAAATGTTACAAGAGCAACTTGCCAAAGAGCAGGCTGCCCGTAGTAAAATACGTCAACAACAAGTGGTAAGCGAAGTTGATAAGTACCGTGCATTAATTATGGCGCGTATTCAGCAAAACTTATTGATTGATGAAAAAATGAAAAACCAACAGTGCCGAGTAAATATTCGTTTAGGTTTTAATGGTTTAGTAACGCAAGTTAAATCATTAGGTGGCGATAAGTTGGTATGTGAAGCTGCATTAAGAGCAGTGCGCATGGCCGACACATTACCGGTATCTAAAGATAAAGACGTATTCGAACAACTTAAGAATATTAATTTAACAATCAAGCCAGAATTTTAAAGGAATGATATGTTCAACAAAATAAAAATAGCCTGTTTAGTTTTACTGTTTGGGTTTGTGGGTGTTGCTAATGCAGCACTTGAAATTGTAATAACTGAGGGTGTAGACGGTGCAAGGCCCATTGCTATAGTACCTTTTAAGTACCAAGGTGTTGGCCCAATCCCTGAAAAATTAAGCAGTGTTATTGCTGCCGATTTAATGCGCAGTGGTAAATTTAAACCTGTAGATGTAGCGCAGATGCCACAACAGCCAACCAAAGATAGCGAAATTGATTACGCATCTTGGGTTAATAAAGGTGTGGAAGCGATATTAGTGGGCGAAGTTGAGCAGCAAACTGATGGGCGTTACTTAGTGCGTTATGAGTTAGTTGACGTGATCCGCGGCCAAATTACCGGTGGCAATACACAAATGATGAGTAATGGTAAGCTAGTTAAAAGCCAAGATCATATTTTGGAAGCGCGTGAAAGTGTTATTGGTGAAAGTGGTTTTCGCCGTTACTCTCATCGAATCAGTGACGTTATTTATGAAAGATTGACTGGTGAAAAAGGCGCATTTTTAACTAAAATTGCCTATGTAATAGTACGTGATAATGACCCTAAGCCTTATCAACTCGTTGTTGCAGACTATGATGGATTTAATGAGCAAGTATTACTTCGCTCAAAAGAGCCTTTAATGTCGCCAGCGTGGTCACCAGATGGTACTAAGTTAGCGTATGTAACGTTTGAAAACCGTCAAAGCCAAATTTACATTCAAGATATATACACAGGTAAGCGCGAAATAATAGCAAGCTACCGTGGTATTAACGGTGCACCGCAGTTTTCGCCAGATGGTAAAAAGCTATTATTAGTGCTTTCTAAGGACAAGACGGGTGCAACAGAAATTTACTTGCTTGACCTAGCTACACGTAAAGAAACACGCTTAACAAATCACCGTAGCATAGATACTGAGCCATCTTGGCACCCTAATGGTCAAGATATTGTGTTTACATCTGAAAGGGGTGGTAATGCTCAGATTTATAAGTTAAATTTAAAAACTGGTAGGTCACAGCGACTCACCTTTGATGGTGATATGAATCTTGCTGGTTCAATAACACCAGATGGAAAAGAATTAGTGATGGTTAACCGTACCAACGGGCAGTACCATCTTGCTAAGAAAGAGCTGGCTACAGGCGCGTTCCAAGTATTAACGAGAACACGCCTAGATGAATCACCGAGCATAGCGCCAAATGGTTCGATGATTATATATAGCACGCTTCATAATAATAAACAGGTACTTGCGCTAGTATCGATGGACGGCCGCTTTAAGGCACGGTTACCTGTGCTAGACGGACAAGTAAAGGCACCAGCTTGGTCGCCATACTTACAGTAATATTACTGGTTTACTCAAAATAGGAATCTACTCAATGAAACTTAACAAAATACTTAAAGGCCTGCTAATTGCTGTGCCAGTAATGACATTAGCAGCTTGTAGCTCATCTTCAGATATTGATGAAGGTGCTGCAAACCAATCAAATCAAGGCGTTGTTGAGCAATCAACTAACACTGATACGGTTGAAGTTGCTACAATTTCTCCTGAGCAACAAGCAGAAGAGCAACTTCGTCAAAAGTACGAAGCACTTCGTCAAGAGCAAGTAATCTACTTTGATTTTGATACTGCGACAGTTGAAAGCAAGTACGCAGACTTACTTCGTGCACATGCTGAGTTTTTAGTTCAAAACTCATCAGTTAAAGTACTAATTGAAGGCCATGCAGATGAGCGCGGTACTCCAGAGTACAATATTGCACTAGGTGAGCACCGTGGCCAAGCAGTTGAAAAATACTTATTAAGCCTAGGTGTTTCAGCTAGCCAAATGTCAGTGGTAAGCTACGGTGAAGAGAAGCCAATGGTTAAGTCTCGCACTGAATCAGCTTTCGCTAAAAACCGCCGTGCGGTACTAGTTTACTAAGATAAGAGATATTATGAAGCCGAAAATTATTTTGGCAGCCATGATATTGAGCGGGAGCACCCAGTTAATGGCTGCTCCCGCTCCTGTTTCAGAAGCTGCGAGTTCACAATCAAGTATTGAGAAGCGATTAGCGTCGCTTGAGAATATGATGCAACAGCGTAACTTTTTGCAAGTTGAGTTACAGCAACAGCTTAACTTGTTACAAGACGAAGTAAGCCAAATTCGAGGTGTAACCGAAGAGCAAAGCTACAAGCTTGAAAAAGTACTGCAGCGTCAGCGTGAGTTGTATCAAGAAATTGAAAACCGCGTGAGCCAGGCTTATACACAGCCAGCAGCAGCTCCCGCAACTGATTACACGCAACAAAGCAATGCACAGACCTATAGCAGTGACTTATCTGAAAATGAAGCCTATGAGCGCGCTGTCGCGTTAATAATGAAAGATAAACGCTATGACCAAGCGATTCCTGAATTTCAAACGTTTTTAACTACCTACCCAAACTCTGTCTATGCGTCTAATGCGCATTATTGGTTAGGGCAGTTGCTTACTATTAAAAATGATGGTGTAAAAGCAGTAGAGCACTTTAAAGTCGTTGTGAACGAATTTCCAAATTCTAATAAACGCCCAGATGCGATGCTAAAGTTAGGCACACTTTTACAAGATCAAGGTTCAGCGGCGCAAGCGCAAAAAATATTGAGCGATCTTATCAATCAATACCCAAGTACAACCGCTGCAAAACTAGCAACTGATCGTTTAGGAAACTAAAGTTCACTAGCGATTAAATTTCTAGTTAGGGCGAGCAAACTACATGGAAACCCTCGAAGAATCTTGGATTTGCATGTAGTTTGAGCACAAACGGTTTAATTTTGTGCATCTAGACATAAAAACTTAAAAAAAGAGACAATTTCGGTTGCACTCATTTTATAAATAAGTATTATAAGCGCCCGCAGCAAACGAATGGTTACCCCACTCGAAATGCGACAAAAAGAGCGGGTTATTAGCTCAGTTGGTAGAGCAGTTGACTTTTAATCAATTGGTCGATGGTTCAAATCCATCATAACCCACCATTCTTTGAATGGTCTTTTATCGGCGGATTTACGTAGAATACTAAGTTGTTATAAAACGCAACGTCAGAGCGGGTCATTAGCTCAGTTGGTAGAGCAGTTGACTTTTAATCAATTGGTCGATGGTTCAAATCCATCATGACCCACCATTCTTTATTCCTTGTGAATAGTGTGTGGCATCAATCGGCGGATTTACGCAGGCTTTAACTTAGAAATAAGTTAGCAACTGGAACGGGTTATTAGCTCAGTTGGTAGAGCAGTTGACTTTTAATCAATTGGTCGATGGTTCAAATCCATCATAACCCACCATTCTTTATTCCTTTGAATAGTGATTGGTTCCAATCGACGGATTTACGTAAAGTAGTAAGTTGCATTTAAAACGCAACAATAGAGCGGGTTATTAGCTCAGTTGGTAGAGCAGTTGACTTTTAATCAATTGGTCGATGGTTCAAATCCATCATAACCCACCATTCTATGAAAGTTTTAATCGGCGGATTTACGCAGCTTTTTACAAAGCAGATTTATATTAGAGCGGGTCATTAGCTCAGTTGGTAGAGCAGTTGACTTTTAATCAATTGGTCGATGGTTCAAATCCATCATGACCCACCACTCTCTAATACTTTCCTTTATATTCTTTTTTAAATTCCCATTCTATTTTTTATAAACAGCTTAACTAGTTTGCTGTTATTTATGTTTATATTCTCGTATAATTCGCCCTAATTAATGCACTGTAGATAAGTGGTCGAGAACATGAGTCTAGCTCAAACTATTATGCCTGAAGGTTATATTTTCCCCCCTAAGCCAGCACCGTTAACAAATGACGAGCAAGGCGAATATAAAGCGCGTATAAAACAATTACTAAAAGATAAAAATGCAGTACTTGTTGCACATTATTATACCGATCCTGAAATTCAAGCACTTGCAGAAGAAACCGGCGGCTGCGTTGCCGATTCGCTAGAAATGGCACGTTTTGGTGCACGTCACGATGCAGATATGATCATCGTCGCGGGCGTAAAATTTATGGGCGAAACAGCCAAAATTTTAACGCCAAATAAAACGGTTGTTATGCCAACGCTTGAAGCGACGTGTTCGCTAGATATTGGTTGCCCGATAGACGAGTTCTCAGCGTTTTGTGATGAGCACCCTGACCGTAAAGTGGTTGTGTATGCAAACACCTCTACCGCAGTTAAGGCGCGTGCAGATTGGATTGTAACCTCATCATGTGCACTTGAAATAGTAGAGCACCTTGATGAGCAAGGCGAAAAAATTATTTGGGGCCCAGATAAGCACCTTGGTAGTTATATTCAAAAAAATACCGGTGCTGATATGCTTATGTGGAATGGTGCATGTATCGTACATGACGAATTTAAAACTAAAGCCTTAAAAGATATGAAAGCACTGCACCCAGATGCAGGCGTATTAGTTCATCCTGAGTCACCAGCAGAAATTGTTGCACTTGCCGATTCCGTTGGATCTACGAGCCAATTAATTAAAGCTGCGCAAACAATGGACAATAAAAAGTTTATTGTAGCAACCGATCGCGGCATCTTTTATAAAATGCAGCAACTATGTCCAGATAAAGAGTTTTTTGCGGCTCCAACGGCAGGTGAGGGCGCTTCATGTAAAAGTTGCGCACATTGCCCTTGGATGGCAATGAATGGCTTAAAAGCGATTGAGGAAGCCCTCATAAGCCCTAAAGGTAAAGAAGTATTCGTTGATATGGATTTACGCGAAGGCGCACTTAAGTCACTTAATCGCATGCTTGAATTTACTGCGAGCATGGCTAAGTAATTTTAAAAGTATAAATTAAAACGGTTAGGTCTTAGATTTAGCCGTTTTTTGTGCCTATAGATAAGCTATTGCTTGATAAGTAAGCATTTAAAGGCTCATATTTAAAAATGCCTTGCACCTTAAGGGTCTATTTCATACTATAGCGCGCTGTTGCATTACACAATTGCAGCACTGTGGAGGGATGGCTGAGTGGCTGAAGGCGCACGCCTGGAAAGTGTGTTTAGGTTTATCCCTAACGAGGGTTCGAATCCCTCTCCCTCCACCATTATTCTTAGAACCCAGTTACTAATATCGAAAGGTATTAGTAACTGGGTTTTTTAATGCCTTCGCAATGACTAACTATTAACTAAATAGAGTGTTGATAACATGCCTACAAGTTCATGTTTTTCAATTGGCTTTGAAACGTAACCATCAAATAACTGCCTGTATATTTCTTTTTGCTCTGTAAAAACATTAGCGGTTAATGCGATAACAATTTGTTCGCTATTAAGCGCCTTAATTTTTTTACATGCCTGAAGACCATCCATTTTAGGCATTTGAATGTCCATAAAAATGATGTCTGGCTTGTGTGACTCGTATAATGAGATTGCTTCTAACCCATTGTTAGCAATAATAATGGTTGCTTTTGTAGGCTCAAGCATCGCAGATGCAACAAGCTGATTTATTTTATTATCTTCAGCTAATAAAATAGTTTTTCCAGATAGGTCAGGAAGCTCAACATTTTTTGTTATTAATGTGCTTTCATCAATCTGTGCTTGTTTTAATGGTAAGTACACATAAAACTGACTACCTGAATCTAATTGGCTTGTTACTTTAATTTCGCCATTCATTAAACCTATTAATGATTTAGTAATAGGTAAGCCAAGACCTGTACCGCCATATTCACGCGTAGTTGATTGCTCTGCTTGTTCAAAGCGCTCAAACAATCGCTCTATAGCCTGCTCAGAAATTCCAATTCCGGTGTCTGATATACAACAACATATTTTGTTTTCGTCGGTTAGCCTAAACGTTACTGTAACGCCACCTTGCGACGTAAACTTAATCGCATTAGATATTAGGTTTAAAAATATCTGTCTGAGTCTAACGGGGTCGCCCACCCAGTACTTATGCTCAATATTAATTATAAATTTAAGGTATATATTTTTATCACTGGCTTGCAGGCCAAGATCAGACTCTAAGTGGTGAATAAGTTCAAAAAGGTCGAATGATTTATATTCTAATGAAAGCTTCCCAGCTTCAATTTTAGAAAAGTCGAGGATATCATTAATAATAGTGGTGAGTGAGCGGGTCGAATAAAGTGATTTTTTTAAATACTCTTTTGATTTTTCATTCAATGGCTGCTCTTGCAGTAACTGTAATGTACCTAGTATGCCGTTCATAGGTGTGCGTATTTCGTGACTCATATTTGCTAAAAATTCAGATTTAGCTTGTGATGCTTGTTCAGCTAATTCTTTAGCATGTCCGAGAGCTTGTTCGTGATTAATTTGTTCGGTCAAATCGTATGCTACACCCAAATAGCCAACAATTTCATTTTCGTTATTTAATAAAGAGGTGACACTTATATTAACTTGTATGTGCTCGCCTGTAGAAGAAATGTATGTCCACTGATTGATATCAGGCTCTGTAGCCGTTGCTTTTAAGATAAACACTTCAAAACCAGGGAAAACAGGTTCATTTAACTCTGCACTAAGCTGTTTGGCTTTTTTTATAATTTCTTCTTTTAAATGAAAAATACCCGGGTTTTCAATTCCAATAACGTCTTGCGCTTTATAGCCTAATAACTTTTCAGAGGCGGGATTAAACAAAGTAATTAAGCCATTTATGTCGGTCGCAATAATAGAGTAACTGGCACTGTTTAAAATACTTTGTTGAAGCATACTTATATCGGCAATTTCTTTAGTACGTAATTTTACTTCTTTTTCTAATTTTAAATTTGTTTGCTGCAGCATATGCTTATTTTGTTTAGCTTTGATAATTCTTCGCTGTGTTCTTTGTGCTCTACGGTAAAAAAACAGCTGAATTATTAAAGTTATAAACATACAAATAAGGGTATAAAAAACACCATTGACAATAGCTTGATATTTACTCGGTAAGTGTAGTGATTCAATAAATGTGTCTGAAGCACTAAGTGTGATTTCCCATGTTCTTCCCATCACTTTAATTACTTTATTTAACTGATAATCAGCCGAGTTGCTTTTAATGCCGTAGCTAAAAAAGTCAGTTTTAACGTTGTTACCTATGTCGCTAATGACTAGCTTATTTTCATCCGCTTGGGAAAGAGAGTCTAAAATATTGTTTATTAATAAAGGGGAGTAAGTCCATCCAATTAATTGCTCTAAACGCTGGATTTTATCAGTTGGAATAATAATATTTTTATAAACTGGTAGTAAAATTAAAAAGCCTTGTTTCGATTTGTTATCCGCTTGGATTAACGTAATAGGCGCCGATAATTGAACTTGGTTATTAATTGCAGAATTTAATGCTGCTTTTTTACGTGTACTTTCCGATGCAATATCGAGTCCTAGAGCCCGTGAATTACTTTGCTCAGGAAATATATACTGAATAATAAAGTGCTCATCACTTTCGTTAGCTAGTTTATTTAGTTTGAATATTTGGTTAGGTCGATCGGATTTTGCAGTTTTTAAGAATTGAGCTAAGTTTTCGGCATTCACTTTTCTTATAAAGCCAATACCATTTGCTCCAGGGAATTCTTGGGCGTAATTGCGACTGTTAGAGTAATTGGAAATTGTTTGGTAGCTTAAATTATTAACGCCAATGCCGTGTATAAATCCTTTTAAACCGTATAGCCCATATTTATATAAGTCGAATCTGCTAGTAACGCCTGTTGAGAGTGAAGAAAGGCGGTTGTTGAGGGCTTCATTTATTTTGTTACTAACAGCATCTTGATGTGCAGCGTGGGCAAAGTAAGTTAATACAATACCACCGATGAAAAAAATAGCATGAGTAAGCACCGAGATTAATAACCTTTTACTAACCGGTCGTCCTGAAAACATTAACTCATCCTTTATTATTAATATACTGACAGTATATCTGTTTTATCATCGAAATAAATATAGCACTTATTATTCAGGATACAACTTTGTTATTAATTAGAATATATATATTTTATAAAGGTTTAGAGTGGATGTAATATAAAAAGTTGATTTTACTCACCAAGATAAGACGAACATGCAT
>NZ_BADV01000010.1:0-38535 GCF_000238895.1 Pseudoalteromonas sp. BSi20429
AATTTCTAACCAAAAGAAATTGTAGTGTTGAATGAAAATATAATGCGGTACTAGCTCAGTTGGTAGAGCGCGACCTTGCCAAGGTCGAGGTCACGAGTTCGAGCCTCGTGTACCGCTCCAATCTTTTTATATCCTTTCAAAATTTTCTGTATTAAAAATCATAAATAAAATTATAATTTAAAATCTCTCTTATCTACTTTATTCTATGTGCAATATTCAACATTGAAGTTTTGGTTGTTAGAAGCTATCGCTTCGCGCGAGATCAGCGCCTACAAGAAAGGTGTCGTACTTTGAAATTATGAGATATGAGTGAGGTACAGAAGAGCTAATACTTTGAAACCTGAAGCTTTTGTTAAAATAGCTCCCCCTGAATAGTTGCTATAACTCGTCTAGAGCCACCAGAATCACGATGTTCACCTAAATAAATGCCTTGCCATGTACCTAATGCTAAATAACCATTTGAAATAGGAATACTTAGCTCGCAGCCTAACGTACTGGTTTTAATATGCGCGGGCATGTCGTCATCACCTTCATAATCGTGGCGATAATAAGGTTGACGCTCAGGAATAAATTTATTGAAATGGCTTTCCATGTCCATACGAACAGTGGGATCTGCATTTTCGTTTATTGTAAGGCTCGCTGAGGTATGCTGAATAAATAAATGTAACAAGCCTATTTTGTAACTCGCCAGTTCAGGAAGTTGAGATAATATTTCGTCATCAATTATATGAAAACCTCGCTGGCGAGGTTTTAATGTAATTTGCTTTTGCTGCCAACTCATAGTTTATCGAAGCTAACTTCAATGTTTGCATTACCAGCATCACAACTAAATGGCATGATGATTTTTTTACCTTGGCTTTTATGAGTAATTGTATGACCCTTACCAGATACCACAATAGGCGTTGCCATATCAAAGTCGAAGCCTTTCTCGCCAAGTAAATTTTTAGCACCACCAGTTACCATGTTGGTTATTTCGCCAACCATATCGGTAACTTCTTCGTCTATAGTATCAGGGCGTTCGCCAAGCATACGCTCCATGATGGTTAATGCTAATCCTTCATCAAATGTAATTGAAAATGATCCTCGCGTTTGCGGGCCAACCATACCAATCAAACCTGATACATCACCACAGGCTATCTCATCAGTTTTAATGCGAGGTTTACCCGGCTTCAATTGAGTTTGAGCCATAGTGCTTAAAACATTAATTAAAGAAGATAAAAAAGGATTGATGAATTCTACATTCATAGTGGCTACTCTTAAATTTGTTCTGTGAAATGACTATATAGTTTGAGTATAGTCACTAAGGATAACTTTGAAGGATTATGATGCTCTGCAAGATTCACATTTACCATGTGCTTCTATTGTTTGCCCTGATACGACAAAGCCACCTTCGGCAGCTAGATTATTAAGCTCATGCGAAATTACACTCGAGTGTAATTCTTTAACAAAGCCACATGTATCGCAAATTAATAATTGTACCGGGTGAATATGATCAAAATGATGGCACAGCATAAATGCATTTGTGCTTTCAATTTTATGAATAAAACCTAGTTCAGCTAAAAAGTCTAATGCACGATAAATAGTTGCAGGTTTAGCACCTGTTTCAGTTACTTTTAATTGCTCAAGCAAATCGTATGCACCAACACCACCTTGTGCACTGGCTAATAGACGAAATACCTTCTCGCGGATAGGCGTAAAACGCGCACCACGGTTGTCACAAACTTGTTTTGCTTTACTTACGAGTGATTCTATATTCATCATTACTCTTATCCTTATGCTACCGTGATATACTAACATACTGTGTTGTAGTTGCAGCGTTTTTATTAAGCGCTTTTTACCTAGGAAACCCAGTAATGCACGAACTATTGGCTATATTTATTTTCTTTTTTGCGGTTATTGACCCCATTGGCACTGTACCTGTATTTATTGCAGTCACACGTGGTGATGATGAGAAGTTTAAACGTAAAGTTATATTTAAAGCGGTAGGCGTATCTGCATTAGTGCTTTTATTTTTTGTACTCGCAGGTGAGCAATTACTTAACGCAATTGAAATTCCACTTTCGGCTTTTCAAATAGCCGGCGGTATCATATTACTTATTTTTGCACTTTCAATGATATTTGGTGAAAGTAAGCCTGAAGCCGAAATTAAAAGTGTACGCGACAGCACTGAAACAGCTATTTTTCCGCTTGCGATTCCTTCTATCGCGAGCCCTGGCGCTATGTTAGGTGCTGTATTAATGACCCGCAATGAAGAATATACATGGGTTGAGCAGTTACTAACGTCTTCAATGATGCTTGCTGTATTAGCGGTTGTACTGGTTTTATTGCTGCTTGCAACGCACGTACATAGATTAATTGGTGATAGTGGTGCAAGTATAATAAGTAGAATTATGGGGCTTATTTTAAGCTCGGTTGCGGTTACCAATATTTTAAATGGCATAGCCCATTATTTTGGCTTGCAGGTGTTCTCTTAACATTGATGCCTGCCAGGCTTTTGTGTAAAATGCAGCGCCTTTTAAGCTGTGCTTAATAACTTTAATACCCTGAGGTTTGCTTTGAATAAATGTACTTTGGATAGACGCTTTTCTGTGGCACCAATGCTTGATTGGACTGATCGCCATTGTCGTACTTTTCATCGCAAAATGACTAAACATACTGTGCTTTATACTGAAATGATAACCACAGGGGCTATTTTATTTGGTCGAGGCGACTACTTACATTTTAATAAACACGAAGGCCCAGTTGCACTGCAACTTGGTGGCTCTGATCCTAAAGCGCTTGCGCAATGTGCAAAACTGGCAGGTGAGCGTGGCTATGACGAAATAAATTTAAATGTAGGTTGCCCGTCAGACAGAGTTCAAAATGGTCGATTTGGCGCATGCTTAATGGCTGAGCCTCAATTAGTTGCTGAGTGTGTTGCAGCAATGAAAAGCGAAGTAAGTATTCCTGTAACTGTTAAAACGCGTATTGGTATTGATGAGCAAGATTCGTATGAGTTTTTATGTGCGCTTATTGAAGCGTCTCATAAAGTAGGATGTGATGATTTTATTATTCATGCTCGTAAAGCATGGCTTAATGGTTTAAGCCCGAAAGAAAATCGTGAAGTCCCACCGCTTGATTACCCACGTGTTTATCAACTTAAAAAAGATTATCCGCAGCTAGACTTAAGCCTAAATGGCGGCGTTAAAACAATTGAGCAGAGCCTAGAACATCTACAACATATTGATGGTGTAATGATTGGGCGTGAAGCTTACAGTAACCCATTTATGCTCAATGACGTTGATGAGAAAATTTATGGTGATGCTGCAAACACACAATCACGCCACGACGTAGTGCGCTCAATGTACAGCTACATTGAAGAAGAAATGCGTTTGGGTGCTAATTTTTGGCATATTGCACGTCACATGCTCGGTATTTTTCAGGGGCAGCCTGGTGCACGAGGCTTTAGACGCCACCTTTCTGAAAGTGGTCATGGTAAGCAAGCTGATTTATTGGTAATGGATAAAGCATTAAGCTTTGTACCAGAATAAAGCTAAGCTTTAAAAGTTCTAAATTTAAGCCACTTTCGAGTGGCTTTTTTGATCCTAAATATTAGTCAAAAGCATAATTTATTGGCCAATTACACTCTATGCTGTTCAGCTGGAAGTCACTAAAAACTAGAGTGCTTGTTGTTTATCATTGTGATTTTAAATGTTTTATTTTTGTTTTGATGAACTTGGCACAACTCTTGGAATCTCCTTGTTGAAATTAATTAAAAATCAACAGGAGAATACCATGGGAATATTTAACCGCGTAAACGATGTAATTCAATCAAACATTGTCGCTATGCTTGATAAAGCAGAAGACCCAGAAAAACTTTTAAACTTAATGCTTACCGAGATGCAAGATGCGTTGAATGAGTGCCGTAGTACAGCAGCCGCTTTATTGTGTGAAGAGAAAATAATTAATCGCCAAATTGATACTAAAAAAACAGAATTAGCAGCTTGGCAAATTAAAGCAGAACGTGCGGTTGAGAAGGGCAGTGATGACCTTGCTAAGTCTGCCTTATTTGAAAAGCAGCGCGTTAACGAAAGCATCGAAAATAAGCAAACTCAACTAGAAACACTGCAAGAGTCTATTGCAAAAATTAAGGTTGATTGTGAGCGTCTGCAGCAAAAAATGGCTATGGCTAAAACTAAGCAAGCTCAGTTAATGCAGCGTCATAATGTTGCTATTGCTAGAGAGCGAATCAGTACGCAACTACAAAGCGATAAAGTAGCTCATGCGTTGTCTCGTTTTGAACAAATAGAGCTGCGTGTTGAAGGTATTGAAGCTCAAGTAGAGGCTTATGAGCTGACTGATACAGCAAGCTCTACGAGTGCCCAAATTGAGTCGTTAGTTAAAAATGAAAAAATTGATGCTGAACTGGCTCGCTTAAAAGCGAACTTAAATACTAATTTAAAACAAACTGCTTAGGAGATTGCTATGAACAGCTTTAATCGTCAACGAGGTTGGTATAAAGATACTCTAAATAAAAAAATATCGGGTGTTTGTAGTGGTTTAGCTCGTAGATTGGATTTTCCTGTATGGGCAACACGCGTAGTTACTATTTTGTTGTTTTTGAGTTTTCCGTTTGCAGTTGCACTTGGTTATTTTATAGCGCATTGCTGCCTTGAAAATAAAGAGTATTAATACCAACCGGCATAAATATTTGAACAATTTAACGAATTAAATCACTCTATAACGTTGTTGAAAATTTTTATTTAGAACAACTAGATATAAAAATTTTTTGCCTAGTTATAGCGCAATTTATTATCGTTAAATAGACCTCATATATAAGCCAGTTGGAATAAGGAGAATTACTATGAAAGCTTTGGCAGTATGTGTAATTATCTATTTATTACTGTTTACTGATTTAATAACGTTTGTGCAGATTGATTCTTGGCAGTTGCCGTTATGGATTGCTGATATTAGCTGGGCTGGGCTCGAGCTTGTAGGTGCTTTGGCCGCAATTGTTGCTGTAGTTGCTGTAGTGGCTTTAATTACTATGGGATTAGTTGGTGCGGGTGTAGTGGCATTAGCAGGGACTATTTTAGCGCTTTTATTCGGATCTATAATGATTGCATGGCCGTTACTATTTGTTGCAGTGTTGTGCTGGCTTGTTGCCGATAACAAAAAAGTAGCCTCTTAATCCTTAATTTGACTGACTATTATAGGTTAACTATGTTAAATTTAGCCTGTAATTTAAAGTTTTCATAAGGATAAGAATGATGACGAAACTATGTTTTTCGATGGCTTCTGCATTAATATTTAGTTTTTTTTCGTCATCGTTGGCGGCGCACTCAGGGCACGATCATGGTTCTGATGTGGCTGTGCTCGAAGTAACTAACGCGCAAGTTAGAGAGTTTTTACCTGGCAGTACTTCAACTGTAGGTTATTTAACGCTAATAAATCACAGTGGAGCCGCAGCAACTTTAACTAAGGCAACTATTGGTGGCTTAGAGCGTGTTGAAATACACGAGCATTCACATGTAGACGGCATGATGAAAATGCAACAAGTTGAATCAGTTGAAATTAAAGCGCACGAAAGTGTCAGTTTTCAACCTGGCGGTTATCATTTAATGGTATTTGAACCACAAGAGCCATTAAAAGTAGGGCAAGAACGCAAACTCACGCTATATTTTAGTGACGGTAATCGCTTGTTCACCAATGCTCAAGTCGTGTCGCTTGAAGCGCAAGCTACGCAGTCAAAACCATCTACTCAACACGCTCATCACTAGGAGTACACATGTCGCAACACAAAGGAAAAATAGCAGGAATAGTTGTTTTACTGCTTATCATATTTTACGCAATTGCTGTTTATTGGAGCACTGAGCCTTCACGTTTTGATGTTGTTGCAAACGCCAAAGAGCAAGCGCAGCTTCGTAATGAAAAAATAGTTACGGGTTATGTAACTACTTCTACATTAATTACAGTAGCAAATACCTTACTAGATAAACCTGGTGGCTACTTATCAAATGATGTAATACCACCAAGTATTATTATGGATGATATGCCGGCGTGGGAATATGGCGCGCTAGAAATGGTGCGTGATTTATCGCTTTCTATGCGAAAAGATTTTAGCCGTTCGCAATCACAGTCTACTGAGCATGAAGCACTTAAAAAGGCGCAGCCACAGTTTAATATAAGCTCTGAAGCATGGGCATGGCCAAGTGCTGAAGGTGAGTATCAAAAAGGTATTGATTATTTAATGGTATATCGTGGACAAATTGCTAACGAGCATGAGCGTGATAGTCAATTTTACGCACGAGCAGATAACTTACGTAGTTGGCTTAAAGAAGCTGAAAAACGTTTAGGTAGCTTAAGTCAGCGTTTAAGTGCCAGTGTAGGCCAAGAAAAAGTGAACACCGATTTAGCAGGTAATTCATCAAATAAACAAGCAACTCTTGCTCCACTTCAGCAGCAAGTAAGAACACCGTGGTTAGAAATTGACGATGTATTTTACGAGTCTCGCGGTGCTACTTGGGCGTTACTACACTTTTTACAAGCGATAGAGTACGACTTTGCTGATGTACTTGAAAAGAAAAATGCGCGTGTAAGCGTTCAACAAATTATACGTGAGCTTGAGGCAACCCAAGAAACAGTGTGGAGCCCACTTATTTTAAACGGGAATGGTTTTGGCTATGTTGCTAACCACTCTTTAGTTATGGCAAATTATATTTCTAGAGCCAATGCGGCTTTAATCGAACTTAGCGAACTACTAGCTCAAGGATAAAAAATGAAAAAGTATTGTTTAGCAGCAGCCCTTTCAATGGCATGTTTAGCACCGGCAGCGCAAGCTGACACTCTACTAGGTTTATACGTAGGTGTTGATGGATGGAAGTCAGATAACGATGGCCAATTTTCTTACAAAAATAATGCATCTCAAGATTTTAATTTTGAAGATGAGACTTTTGTAAGTTATTACGCGGCGCTTGAGCACCCAGTGCCGTTAGTACCAAATATCAAATTAAAGTATACAGAGCTTGAGTTAAATGGTTCTGCGCTGCTTACAGATACATTTAGCTTTAATGGTTCTGATTATGTTGTTGGTTCTACTGTAAATACGGTAAGTGATTTAACGCATATTGATTATATTTTTTATTATGAAATTTTTGATAATGACTTAATTTCAATAGACCTAGGTTTAAATGCTAAACAGTTTGACGGTGATATTGTTGTAAGCGGCACTACCCAAAATGGTGGTACTAACTTTACCGAAACCAAAGACTTCTCTGGTTTTGTTCCTCTTGCATACGGCCGTGCCGAAGCTGGCTTACCATTTACTGGTTTAAGTGTATTTTTTGAAGGTAGCTTTTTGGCTATTGACGATAGCAAAGTACAAGATTACCAAGTAGGCGTAGCATGGGAACTTATTGATAACTTGGCAGTAGATGTTGCTGTTAAAGCAGGTTACCGCTCTATGGTATTAGAACTTGATGATGTAGATGATATTACTACTGATATTGATGCATCTGGCCCATTTGCGGGTATTCAGGTTCATTTTTAATTAGTATTTTCTAATTAAACAAAGCGTGGCATATTATTTTATTGCGTGCCACGCTAAATCAAACTCTCCCTCTAGCGCATTATTAATCAACTGCTTATAGACCTTATTGACAGGAAAAGTAATGAGTTTAGATAGCTCATCACCTGTTTGAGTAAATTTGTAATAGCTTAATACCAAATCACTACTCTTTGCTTTTAACGTTACTTTTTGCGATAAAAATGAAAGGGTAAGCTCTTGCCCCGCTTTAAGCACTGCAGATTCAATTTCTTTTCTATACAGTAAATTAAGATCCATGAGCGTTAAAATATCAGGAAAGCTAATACCCGTTTTTCCTAAATTTAAAGATACTTTATTGCCTTTTCGTAGCAAATCAAACAACGATGGTTTTTTGTAAAAGCCGAGTAATATAAAGTGGCTGTCGTCTTTTTCGTTATAGCCTGAGAGCGACACACATTTTTGCAAAGAGTCTGCTTCTCGCTGTGTCATATGTTTTAAAGTTTGTAGGCTTTTAATTGAGAACGTACCAGGATTGAGTGTTTCTCCTGTTAAAATTTTTGCCCATAAAATTTGCATTGATTCATTAGAAGTATCTTCACACAGAGCTATAAAATGCTCTACCCAATCAACATCGGGCTGTTTACTACTTGCTACATCAGGGCAAAACCCCATAGCCATTGCTAAAATTGATTCTATATTTTGTTGTTGTTTAATAAGTAATAAATCTTGGCGTTTTTGAGCGCGAACTAAAACAGAGTTTTCACTGTTGATATGATAAAGCGGCTTAATTTGGCCCTTAATATCGTAACTTTGCTCGTTAGTGGGTAGTACACCGTTACTACCTACTTTTGTTATAGGGTAACCAAGTAAGGATTCGATGATGTTGGCAAGATTAATTCTCGCCTGTGCTGTTTTGACTGTCATGACTGTGCATTATCCTTTGTGGATCACTAAGCTGTGCAACAGTTTGAAGGTTATTTAACCCCAGTGAAACTGTATTACTGAGTACGTACTCGCTTAAAATTGCAGTGTAACCAGATATTAAAGGAGCAGTTGTTTGACCTTTAATATTACATATTAACGTAACTATACCGTTTTGCTCGCTAAGGTTAAAAGTGCCTCTAATAATATGTTCAGCATTTAAAAGTATGTTGAAGCTGACTTTATTTTGGCTTACCGAAGTTATGATCATTTCACCATACCCCCATTTTCCTTTCCAAGACTGATGAGCCCCTAGGCCAGAACTGGGTTCGCCCAACGTAAAACGTATGCTGGGGTCTACTTTTTCCCATGGAGACCATTTTTGCCATTGGCTAAAGTCGGTGATAAGCGGCTTTATTACTTTAAGATTGGCATTAATTTCGATTGTTTTATTTACACTATAACTTTGAGGCAGTATTAGCCCTACTAGTGCCAATACTAATAGTAATAACAGTACGCATTTGATTAATATTTTTAATGGTTTAATAAGCACACCTTTTATTAGTTTTTCAAGTTGAAATACAACAACTTTTTATTAATCGACTATAGTATGAATTAGATTATAAACCAAAAATAATTTATTGATTGCTACTTAGGAGAGCGAATGTCGTCAGATCAAAACGATTTTTTATTTTTTGAACAAGATTTTGAAGACGATGCTGTTGTTGAGCAGACTAAGTTTTGGGATATTTTAATTGTTGATGACGAACCTGAGATTCATTCTGTAACAAAATTAGCTTTGTCTGGCGTTGAGTTTTTAGGGGCTGGCTTGCGATTTCACGATGCTTATTCGGGTGTAGAAGCAATAGAAGTGCTAGCTAAAAATAAAAATATTTCGGTTATTTTTTTAGACGTTGTTATGGAAACTGACGATGCCGGTTTGCAGGTTGTAAAAAGGGTGCGTGACGAATTAAATAATCAACATGTAAGAATTATTTTAAGAACAGGGCAAGCAGGTATTACACCAGAAGAAAAAGTAATACGAGAATACGACATAAATGACTATAAAACGAAAACAGAGCTGACTCGTTCTAAGTTAGTAACTTCGCTTATAACCGCTATTCGCTCATACGAGCAGGTATGTCAGCTTGAATATCAAAGTGATGCAATGAACACGATTGTTTCAGCATCAAAGTCTATTTTAGGACTTACTGATGTTAAGCAATTATGCAAAGAAATCATCAAGCACATGAGTATTATTTTAAAATGTTCACCTAGAGGGCTTGTTTGCAGTAAGTTAGATGGCGATGATTTTATTCAGGTCTTAGGTGGTTGCGGGCATTACGAAAGCTATTTTGGTAAAAAATTAATTAATGTTGATAGCAAAGTATTTGAACAAGTTGAGTCGTGTTTTGGTTTGTCAAAGCACCAACACATAGACTCAAGTTCAACATTTATATTAAAAAGTAAGCATCGAAAAGCGGCTTTATATATAGAGTGCGACCACATTCCCTTACAAGCACAGCTACAATTTGCTGAAATTTTCTTAACTAATGTAAGTGTAGCACTTGATAACATAAGGTTATTTGTAAAGTTAAGAGATGCTGCTTATAAAGATGTGCTTACTGGTATTTCAAATCGTACTAACTTTATTGAGCGTGTGGTGAGTTATCAAAAGCCACACGTGAACGATCATGTATTTGTATTACTTGATGTAGTTAATTTTGCAGATATTAATAACGGCTTAGGGCAAGAGGTCGGCAATAAAGTATTAATTGGCATTGTGCAAAGGTTAAGAGAAAATTACCCAACAGCTAAATTACTATCACGTATTGGCGCTGATGTTTTTGGTTTTATTATTCGCCAAGACGAATTTGACTTAAAAAAGTTGAATGAGCAATTAGGTATTTCATTTTACGCAGAAGAACATTTACTCCCTATCGATTTTAGAGTGGGCTTATGCCAACAACAAGACTTTCAAAGTAGCGGTATTGATACACTGAAAGTTGCTTATATTGCACTTGACCAAGCTAAAAAAGCAAAGCATAAAGAAGGCGTTTATTACAATATTGATATGCAAGATAAGATGGCTTGGCGGATAGGGATTATTAGGCAGTTACGTCATGACTTTGCTCGAAATAAATTAGAGGTATGGTACCAACCTCAACTTGCACTAGATGACTTATCGCTAATTGGATGTGAGGCATTATTACGCTGGCCGGCAAGTGATGGCGTGTATATATCGCCGGCTGTGTTTGTGCCACTTGCAGAGGATGCGGGCTTAATTGTTGATATAGGGCAGTGGGTATTAGAACAAGCTTGCCAACAGCAAAAGCGCCTAGAAAATATGGGTACAGAAATTTGTATTGCAGTTAATGTGTCTGTTCCACAGTTTAAAGTAAAAGGTTATGCGCAAACTGTTAAAAATACATTGTTAAAATATGGTGTTAAGCCAAAAAACATAGAATTAGAAATCACCGAGAGCGTAGTAATGGATGAGCTGGAAACGGTTATTAGTACGCTAAGCGAGCTAAAAGAACTCGGAATGGAAGTTGCTATTGATGACTTTGGTACTGGTTTTTCGTCGCTGAGTTACATTCAAAGTTTACCTTTGGATCGGTTGAAAATAGATCGTGCATTTATTAAAGATTTACCAAATGACGACACTGGCGCTATTGCTGCCTTAGTTATATCACTTGGTGCTAAGTTGGGCTTAAAAACGATTGCTGAAGGGGTCGAAACACAAGAGCAAGCCCAGTTCTTAAAAAATTTAGGATGCGATGAAGTACAAGGTTTTATGTATGCTAAACCCATGCCTGAAAATGAATTAATAGAATTTATAAATAAACGCTAAAAAGATTAACTTATTATTTAAGCTAATGAACGATTTAGAATTTAAGGCGCGATATGCTTTGACTACTTTGTATATATAAACAATTTAGTAGGGTATAATTCGCGCCTTTTGTTATTCTACGGCCACAATTATGAGCACACTCAAAGCTAAGCGCGCCTTATTTTCATACCCTAAATACTGGGCTGAATGTTATGGCACCGCGCCATTTTTACCAACTACACGTGAAGAAATGGATGCACTTGGCTGGGATAGCTGCGACATAATAATAATTAGTGGCGACGCGTACGTCGATCATCCTAGTTTTGGTATGGCGGTAATTGGCCGTGTACTTGAAGCGCAAGGCTTTAGAGTAGGTATTATTGCCCAGCCAGCATGGGACTCTAAAGATGCATTTATGGAACTAGGCAGACCGAATTTATTTTTTGGTGTAACAGCTGGCAACATGGATTCGATGATCAATCGCTATACAGCTGAAAAGCGTATGCGCCACGATGATGCTTACACGCCAGATAACGTAGGTGGTAAACGTCCAGATCGCGCCGTAATGATTTACTCGCAAAAATGCCGTGAAGCATACAAAGGTATCCCAATTGTTATTGGTGGTATTGAAGCGAGTCTTCGTCGTATAGCTCATTACGACTATTGGCAAGAAAAAGTACGTCGTAGTATTTTGTTTGATGCAAAAGCTGATATTTTAATTTACGGTAACGCAGAGCGTCCGTTAGTTGAAGTTGCACATCGTATTGCCGCAGGCGAAACAATGGATACTATTCAAGATATTCGCGGCACGGCTGTTATCAGAAAAGAACCTTTGCCAGGCTGGCGTGGAAGTGACTCCACCGCTATAGATAAAATTGGTAAAATCGACCCTATTCCAAATCCATACGGCGCTGATGATGTTGGCTGTAGTAAATCTGAATTTAAACAAGCGGGTATAGACTTAAAGGCAGAAGCTGCAAAACCGATTATGGTTCAGCCTGCGCGACCTAAGCCATGGGAAAAAACTTACGTTAAGTTACCTGCTTATGAGCAAGTAAGTGTTAACAAACCTTTATACGCCCACGCTTCGCGTATTCTACATCAAGAAACAAATCCTGGTTGTGCAAGAGCACTGTTTCAGCGACACGGCGATCGTTCTATTTGGGTAAACCCGCCAGCATACCCATTAGAAACACATGAGATGGATGCTGTGTTTGGTTTACCGTATCAGCGTATTCCTCACCCAAGTTACGGCGACTCTAAAATTCCTGCTTACGACATGATAAAAACGTCAGTTAATATTATGCGCGGCTGTTTTGGTGGGTGTTCGTTTTGCTCAATTACGGAGCATGAAGGGCGTATTATTCAAAGTCGTTCGCAAGAATCAATTATTGAAGAAATTGAACAGATTAGAGATAAGGTACCCGGTTTTACTGGTGTTATCTCTGATTTAGGTGGCCCAACGGCAAATATGTATAAACTGCGTTGTACGAGCAAAAAGGCAGAAAGTACCTGTAGACGTTTATCATGTGTGTATCCTGAAATTTGTAAGCATATGGATACAGATCATACGCCAACAATAGACTTATACAAAAAAGCACGTGAAGTTAAGGGTATCAAAAAGGTATTGATTGCTTCAGGTGTTCGTTACGACTTAGCTGTACGCGACCCGCGTTACGTTAAAGAATTAGTAACGCATCATGTAGGTGGCTACTTAAAAATAGCGCCAGAGCATACAGAAGATGGTCCATTATCAAAAATGATGAAACCAGGTATGGGGGCGTACGATCAATTTAAAGAATTATTTGATAAGTATTCTAAAGAAGCCGGTAAAAAGCAGTATTTAATTCCTTACTTTATATCTGCTCACCCAGGGACAAAAGATGAAGACATGGTAAACATGGCTTTATGGCTTAAATCAAACGACTTTAAGCTTGATCAGGTACAAAATTTTTACCCATCACCGATGGCTAATGCGACGACTATTTACCACACAGAAATGAACTCTTTACGTAATATAAAAAACAATACAGAAGTTGTTCCAGTACCTAAAGGTGCTCGCCAACGTAGATTACATAAAGCTATTTTACGTTACCATGATGCAGCAGGTTGGCCGATGATACGTGAAGCACTGCGTAAAATGGGTAAAGCTAATTTAATTGGTAAAGGGCCTAACTGTTTAGTGCCTGAAGAAGGGCGTGATGAAAAAGCAGGTAAAGGTGGCAGTAAAGGCGGACGTCCTGCACTAACGCGACATACCGGTTTTAGCCAATTTAAAAAGGCAAACACTAAACCAAAAGTAGGCGGTAATCGTCAAAGTACACGTTAGTGATTCAATCTATTAATAACTAGTAGATTAGTTTAATTACGCCAAGGGTTTTTAAACTCTTTTAATACGTAAATTAAGTAAACCTTGCTCTTTATTGGCTATATTATTGTAGGTAATAAAGAGCGAGCTTTTAGAAACCCCTCTTGAGATAGCACGTATTTAGTGCCTATATACTTGCAGTTAGTTTTTTCTTAAAACGTTGATGATAACCACAAACGTAATTTAAGTGACCATAACGGCTGAATGCCTGTTAGCCCTTGCGTCATTTTATTATCTTTTAAGATTATATAAGATGGCGTGACTTGCCCTTGCCAATCGGCAAATATCTCACCGTGTTGATCGTTGACAGTGGTAAAACTGTAGCCATGAGCATTTAGGTACTCATGTAGTTTTTGATCCGAACCTGATTTTATTGCGATGCTCACGACGGGGTAGTTATTCTCGTTTGCGAGTTCGTTTATGGCAGGGGAGGTAATACTACAAATAGGGCACCAAGTTCCCCAAAAATAGACAAGTGTTGGTTTATCTTGGCTCATTGCTGCTAAATCAATGTTTTGCCCTTTATAATCTATTAATTGTAATTGAGGATTTGCTGGCATAACAGGTTGTCGCCACCAATTTACAGCGTTATAAATTACGAAAAATATGAAACCATATATCAACACACTTTTTAATATTGATAGGCCTTTTTGTTTTGGCGTTTTTTTAGGTGTGTCTTTTTTATTTTTGGTATCCGTTGTCATAGTTGCAGCTTTACCCTAAGTGTTTTTTACTTTAGTTATTTGCAAAAGTTTCTAATTTAAACCAGCAACCAAGTAGCAGTACCTAAAAAGGCGAATATACCCACAATGTCTGTAATTGTAGTTAAAACTACACTACCTGCAAGAGCGGGATCTATATTCATCTTTTTAAGAATAATAGGGATACTCGCACCAGCAACACCTGCCACCACTAAGTTCATAAACATAGCGAAGGCGAGTACGCCACCAAGCATAAAGTCCCACTGCCATAGGGCAATAACACCTGCTATTAACAACGACCACAAAACACCGTTTAACGCGCCAATAGCAAGCTCTTTCATCATCAAGAAACGTTGGTTTGTTTGATTTATATGACCTACCGCAATACCACGAATAACAAGCGTTAATGATTGACTACCTGCAACACCGCCCATAGAAGGGACAATACCGTTAAGTACAGCTAAAATAGGTAAAACATCTAAAGTGCCTTCAAAAAAGCTAGCTACAAAAGCAGCTGCAAGTGCAGTTAGTAAGTTGACACCTAACCAAACTGAGCGTTTTTTAGAGCTTTTTAGTACTGGCGCAAAGGTATCTTCTTCATCATCAAGACCGGCTAAGCCCAATAAACTATGCTCAGCATCTTCTCGGATTACGTCAACGATGTCATCGATAGTGACACGGCCAAGGAGCTGATCGTTATCATCGACTACGGGGGCCGATATCCAATTATGACGTTCAAATAATTGCGCGACTTCACTTTCATCCATTGAGATTGGAATGGATTCACAATCTTCATCCATTAAATCGCGAACAATCTTTTCTGGCGGGTTAGTTAATAATGTACTCAGCGATAAAGCGCCTATAAAGCAGTTATGCTTATCAACAACGTACAAGTCATCGGTACCTTCTGGTAACTCGCCACGTAGCCTAATATACCTAAGTACAACATCAAGCGTAACATCAGGGCGAATGGTCACCGTATCGGTGTTCATTAGCGCGCCAGCAGAACGCTCTTGATACGAAAGTGCTTGTGTTGCACGCTCACGGTCTTGAATGTCCATCGCGCTAACAACGTCTTTATAAACGGTGTCTGGCAGACTACGTAATACTTCACCTAAGTCATCGTGGCCCATATCTTCTGTTGCGGCTGCAATGTGCTTAGGTTCCATTTGGGCAATAATGCCTAAACGAACATCTTCTGATAGTTCTTCAAGAACATCACCTTGCACATCAGGATCAACCAACTGCCAAAGGAGTCGGCGAATTTTATGTGGTGATGATTCTAATAATAATGCGGTATCACAAGGAGCTGTTTTTGCGAGCATGCGCCTAACTTGAACAAATTGACCACTATTGAGTGACTTAGTCACCTGTTTTAGTTGCTGTAGTGGGTAATCTTGTTCAAAAGCTTCAGGCATTGGCGTCCTTTATAAATTTTTATATTACTTTATGGGGAGAGGTGAGTTAACTGGCGTCACTAACCGTATTTATTTTATATATCTGTTTTAGTTGGGGCATTAGTAATGCGAGCATTATTTTTATAACTGTTTATTCTTGTTCATTAAAACGTTGTGCTATTAATTCTCCAACAGCATGTAAAGCTTGCTCAGAATCGGGGCCTTTACATACAACTTTTACTTCTTTGCCTTGGCTACTTTCAAGTAACATTAGTGCAAGTACGCTATCGCCTGCAGCTTCTTTGTCATCTTGAAATAATGTAATTGTCGCATCAAACTGCACTGCCAATTGGGCAAGCACGGTGGCTGCTCTGGCGTGCAATCCTAATTTGTTTTTTATTAAAAAAGTGTCTTCACAATGCATAACTTACTCTACCTAAGCTGAACAGGTGATTATTCAGCTATATTATTTTTCTTGTTCGCGATGGCGAATTTTCACATTGGGATGTGTCATTGCAAAACTTTCACCGATAGTTTGCGCTAAATATACAGAGCGATGTTGTCCGCCTGTACACCCAATAGCAATGGTTAAATAACTGCGGTTATTTCGCTCTAAGTGCGGTAACCATGTTTGTACAAATGTTTGAATTTGCCATGTGAATTTTTGCACTATGCTGTGATTGGCCAAATAATCTTTAACAGGTTGATCTAACCCATTTAAAGGTTTTAATTCAGGTTCCCAATGTGGATTTGGTAAAAAGCGTGCATCAAATACATAATCTGCTTCTTTTGGTATGCCATGTTTAAAACCAAACGATTCAAACGTGACAATCAGTTGTTTATCTTTTTTACCTAAAATCTTTTCACGAATAGATTCAGCGAGTTGATGAACACTCAAATCAGTCGTGTCTATCATAAAGTCGGCGCGGGTGATTAATACATCAAGTAATTCTTTTTCTTTTTTGATGGCTAAATCAAGAGGCAACGAGTCAATTGATAGTGGGTGTAATCTACGAGTTTCAGAAAAACGTTTGATCAATGTTTGATCGTCGCTATCTAAATAAAATAACGTAGGGTTTGCAAAGCCTGGCAAGTATTCAAGAATATCGTTAAATTCATCTTGTTGTTTAGGGATGTTACGCACATCAATGCTAACAGCAATTTTATCGTAGCTATCAGACACACTGCGAACTAATGAAGGAAGCAAGTTAACTGGAATATTATCTACACAATAATAACCTAAATCTTCTACAACGCGTAAAGCAACCGACTTTCCAGAACCAGAACGGCCGCTTATGATAATTAACTCCATTTAACACCCTTTATAAAACTATGATTGATTGACAATAACTTGGTAAAGCTCAGCATCTGATTTTGCACTGCGTAACTGTTTACAAAAATCTTTGTTGTTTAGTTTATCAGCAATGGTTGCTAGAGTCTTTAAGTGCTGCTGGTTATCGCCATCTGGTACGATGAGTGCGACGAAAATATCAACAGGGCGATTATCGATTGCATCAAAATTTATTGGAGTTTCGCTAACGAGTACTAAAGCCAAAGGCTCTTCTGCACCGCTCATTCTTCCATGAGGAATGGCAATGCCACGCCCTATACCTGTACTACCCAATTTTTCTCTGCTCATTAAAGCATTAAGAATATCTTGTTGCGGTAAATACGGAAGTTTGTCGTGAGCAAGTTCGCTAATGAACTCTAAAATTCTTTTTTTGCTATTAAAAAGGACCGCAGCTTTGCTGCAGTCCTGGCATATAAGTGAGCTTAATTTCATCATATTAGTGTCGAGCAAGCTTCTCTTTGTGTTTAATTACTTGTCGATCGAGCTTGTCGATCAACGAGTCAATGGCGGCATACATATCTTGATGTTCTGTAGAGGCAAATAGCTCAGCACCGCTTACGTGTATGGTGGCTTCTGCTTTTTGATTTAATTTTTCTACATCGAGAATGACATGAACATTATTAATATGATCAGAGTGTCTTTCTAGCTTCGCAAATTTGGTATTAATATAGTCTCTTAGTGAATCGGTTAATTCTACGTGACGACCAGTTAAGTTTAGTTGCATAAGCATTACCCTCTTTTTTTTGCGTCTTAAATCAAACTTTTACGCTGATTTGACGGTGGAATAGCCAGAGATTCGCGGTATTTTGCGATTGTACGTCTCGCTACTTTAATTCCTTGCTCAGCCAATATATCCGCTATTTTGCTATCACTCAATGGTTTTGCTGAGTTTTCTGCTGCGATTAATTTTCGGATAAGCGCACGGATTGCTGTAGATGAACATTCACCCCCGTTTTCGGTGCTTACATGGCTTGAGAAAAAATATTTAAGCTCAAATATACCACGGGGTGTGTGCATATACTTTTGGGTTGTTACGCGCGAAATTGTTGATTCGTGCATTTCTACCATTTCAGCAACATCATTTAAAACCATTGGTTTCATGGCTTCAGGACCGTGTTCAAAAAAGCCTTGTTGTTGCTTAACAATACAATTTGTTACTTTTAATAGCGTGTCGTTTCTACTTTCTAAGCTTTTAATAAACCATTTAGCTTCTTGTAAATGCGAGCGAATAAACTGGCTGTCACCACTGGATTTTACAGTGCGAGACATTGCAGCGTATTGGCTATTAACACGAATTTTAGGCATGCTATCTGGGTTTAACTCAACAACCCAGCGGCCTTTAATTTTTTTAACTGACACATCGGGAATAACATACTCAGATTCTTCTCTTACAATAGTATCTGCTGGTTTAGGGCTAAGAGTATGTATTAATGTCATTACTTCTTTAAGCTCTTCTTCTTTGAGCTTAGTTTTCTTCATTAATGTACGATAGTCACGAGCAGCTAATAAATCAATATGCTCGGTTAAAATCATTTTTGTTTCATTAATGTAAGGTGTTTCTTTGTCAAACTGGTTAAGCTGAATACACAAACACTCTTGTAAACTACGTGCAGCAATACCAACAGGATCAAACAGTTGGATGCGTTTTAATACAGCTTCAATTTCATCAAGTTCGACTTCGTTATCATCTTCGTTTTCTTGATTAAAGCTTTCTAAAATCTCTTCGCAGCTTAGTGTTAAAATACCTGAATCATCGACGGCTTCTACAATCGCAATAGCAATAGCTTCGTCTGTAGGGCTAAATGGCGTTAGTTGTAACTGCCACATTAAATACTCATGGAGCGTTTCAGTAGAGGCGCCTTGGTATATTGATTCGTCTTCAGGCATCGGACCCGATGATGCTGCTGGGGCGGCACTCATGTACTCATCCCAACTAACATCCATAGCCATGTCGTCACTTAGCGTGTCTTTTGCAAGTGCTTCACCACTATCTTGTTCGTATTCGCTTGGAGCATCATCGGCAGATGCGCTAACAGTTATGTCATCTGTATCTGCTTTTTGCTCGTTTTTACCTGCAGCGTCTTCTGAATAGTCTGCTTCTTCAACCTCTAATAGCGGGTTGCTGTCGAGAGCTTCTTGTATTTCTTGCTGGAGATCCAATGTACTGAGTTGCAACAAACGAATAGCTTGTTGCAGCTGTGGAGTCATTGTAAGTTGCTGGCCCATGCGCAGCTGTAGTGATTGCCTCATGTATCTCTAACAATCCTTTTATGTTGTTATAATTAATACTAGCAGATGCTTAAAGACATGGCGTAAATGTTACAGCCTAAATTGCTCGCCTAAGTAAACATCGCGTACTGTTTTATCATTTAATACGTGTTCTGGAGTACCTGATGCAATCAGCTCCCCATGAGAAACAATGTAGGCTTTTTCACAAACATCAAGGGTTTCTCTTACGTTATGATCGGTGATTAATACACCAATCCCACGATTTTTAAGATGTTCTATTATTTTCTTTATGTCTAATACCGAAATCGGGTCAACACCTGCAAATGGTTCATCCAGTAATATAAATTTAGGATCTGCTGCCAGCGCACGTGCTATTTCAACACGACGACGTTCGCCTCCTGACAATGCCATACCTTGGCTATCACGAATGTGTTGTATGCTAAATTCATCTAATAATTTATCGAGAGTGTCTTCTCTAGCTTGTTTATTTAACTCTTTGCGCGTTTCTAAAATGGCCATTAAGTTTTGATAAACAGTCAGCTTTCTGAATATTGAAGACTCTTGCGGTAAGTAGCCAATGCCTAATCTAGCACGACTATGCATAGGTAAAAGAGTAATATCGTTATCGTCTATCGATATTTTACCTTTGTCGCTAGGTACAAGTCCTACTATCATATAAAACGTGGTGGTTTTACCTGCGCCGTTAGGGCCAAGTAAGCCAACAATACTGCCAGCTTTGACTTCAAGGCCGACGTTTTTTACAACTTCACGGCCTTTATAGCTCTTTGCTAATAGCTCTGCTTTTAATGTGCTCATGGTTGACCTTTGTCGCTTTTTTTACTTTTTTTAGTCTCGATTGGCACTAAAATTGTGTGAACGCGGTCAGTTGAGTTTTCATCTTTTTCGGCACTGATTAGCTGCTGCTCTATATCGTAGGTAATGCTTTTAGCATTTATTTTTTGTCCCGCTTGCGATACTTGTGCATTACCAACAAGCGTTAAAAAACGCTTAGATACATCATAACGTACTTCGTCAGCACTGGCGCTCATAGTCGTGCCATCTGATTGCTTTTCTTCAAAGTGCGCAGGGCTACCTGTAGCAATTAATAATTGTTTATTATCACCAAGTTCATCGCGTTTATGTACTTCTAAGCGGTCGGCTGTGATACGGCGATTACCGTGAATAATTTCAACATTTTTCTCAAAAATCCCGACATTAGCTTTTAATTGACCTTCTTGCTTATCGGCGCTTATTGAAATTTGATTTGCAGTCGGTTGCGTGTTTTGCTCTGCAGCACTACTATTAAACGCTAGTATAAGTGTAGGAATAATAAGTGATTTTAATATTTTATTGGTCATAATATATGGTTCGCGTATGGTTAATTAGTTTTATCACTTCGGTTTTTAAGTCGGCTTCTAGGCCTTTACCAGTGATTTTTAAATTGGGTCCAGTGATGATAACGGGTTGCTCCGAACGCATTGTTAATAGCTTTATATCTACCTGAATATTATCAGCATTGATTTTGTCTATCATGGCGTTATCGGTTAAGTTTTTGGCAACCACATTGCCTTCTAAAATTAATTGTTTGTCTTCGTATAATGTTGCTTCGTCTGCATTTATTTGCCACGTTTGCTTTTCGTTATATAAAGTAAAAATAGGTTTTTCAAAAAACGTAAAACCTAATTGTTGATATAGCTCCATTTTAGCCGCAGTGACTTTGTGGCTAATTTTACCTTGTTCGTCATAGGCTGTTTGTTTGAGTTCAATGGCTATGTAATCAGGCTTGGCAATAACTTCAGGCTCAGTCTGAGGCACAATATTTGTTTGTGTAAAATAAGGGTACCAAAGCCAAACCATACAGCTAATGAATAAAACGCTTAATATTATGCGCGCTGCATTCATGAACTAGTGCCTTGTGTAGTCAATGCTTTACCATTTTCAAGCATAAGTAAGTCGGTGAGCTCTCTTACTGCACCAAAGCCGCCAGGCATTTGCGTTACATAGTGTGATAAACGTTTAATAAGTGGATGGGCATCATTTACTGCAACAGCAAAGCCGACTAATTCCATAACGGGCATGTCAGGACCATCATCACCGATATAAGCAATTTGTTCATCGCTAAGGTTGAGTTTGTCTTTTAATTCTTGATAGGCAATGAGCTTATTTTCTTGGCCTTGATAAATATGCTGTACGGTTAAGCTGCTCATACGTTGTTGCACTATTTGTGAATGACGACCAGTAATTACAGCCACTTCAAAGCCACTGTTTATAAGCGCTTTAATGCCAAAACCATCTTTTGTATTAAATGCTTTTAGCTCTTCACCTTGATTACCAAGATAAATACGGCCATCAGAAAATACACCATCAATATCGCATATAAGTAGTTTTACTTTTTTAGCGCGTGCTTTTGCATCATCGCTCAGCGGTTGATAGAGTTCTTCAAATTGCATTTATAATACTCCTGCTTTTAATAGGTCTTGCATGTTTAATGCGCCAATAGGTTGGTTTTTCTCATTGACGACGATTAAGCCATTTATACGTTTGTGTTCCATAATATTAAGCGCTTCAGCGGCTAAAATATCTTGTGTAGCCGTAGTACATGACTTAGTCATAACAACATCTATTTGTGTTGTATGAATATCAATTCTTTGTTCTAAAATACGACGCAAATCGCCATCGGTAAATAATCCCACGAGCTGCTGATTTTCATCAACAATGGCTGTCATGCCTAGCCCTTTAGCAGACATTTCAATAAGGGCGTCTTTAACTGTTTGTGAAACGCTAATAATAGGTGTATTTGCGCCGCTGTGCATAACATCTTTCAAAGTAAGTAATAAACGCTTGCCTAAACTACCACCTGGGTGAGATAGCGCGAAGTCATCAGCTGTAAACCCGCGAGCTTCTAATAATGCAACTGCCATGGCATCGCCCATCGCAAGCGTTGCAGTGGTACTTGATGTAGGAGCTAGACCCAATGAACAGGCTTCTTTTTCTACTTTAATACACACATGTACATTAGCAAGGGTCGCCATGGTTGATTGCGTATTGCCAGTCATCGCTATCATTTTGGCACCAAGTCGTTTTAAAACCGGAATGATATTTAAAACTTCGCTGGTCTCCCCTGAATTGGAAATAAGCATAACCACGTCATTTTTAGTGATCATACCTAAATCACCATGACTTGCTTCACCAGGGTGAACAAAAAATGCTGGACTGCCTGTGCTTGCAAGGGTTGCCGCTATTTTATTGCCAATATGACCTGATTTACCCATACCAATGACAATAATACGGCCTTCGCAGTCGTACATTAATTGGCACGCGTTATGAAAATTTTCATCTACATATTGTGCAATATCACTAAGTGCTTGGCGTTCAACATCTAAAACGCGAAGGCCTTGTTCAATAAAATTTAGCGTTGCCATCATTTACCCTACTTGACTAAAAATATACCCTTGGTAACCCAAAAACGCTATTAGCAATAAGCCGCCTTCTACTCTATTGATACGTTGGGTACCTCTAAAGTTCAATGACATAATAATAAGAGCAAGTGTTGCGCCAATCATAATTAATACGTCTCGGCTTACTAATGATGGATCAATGGCTGAAGGGTTAATAATACCGGCAAGTGGTAATACCGCTAGAATATTAAATATGTTTGAGCCAACAATATTACCTAGTGCTAAATCATCTTCATTTTTAAGTACACCTGCAACCGAAGCGGCAAGTTCAGGCAAACTAGTACCGATGGCAATAATTGTTAAGCCAATGACTAAGTCGCTTAAGCCGAAGTATTTAGCAATATCGACAGCCGAACCTATTAAAAAATGAGAACTAACAGGTAGGAGTATCATGCCGACAACTAACCAAAATACCGCTTTTTTCGTAGGTACATCGCTTGGTACATCGTCGCAGGCTTCTGACACAAATGGGTCATCTTGGTTTTTTGCACGCATAGATACAATAATTAACCCACCGATGAATACGATAAAGCCAACCAAAAGTGCAACACCTTCATTAAATGAAAAGTAGTTATCTGAGAACACATACCAAGTAGCTAAAGATACGAGCATCACTAATGGCATTTCACGTTTTAATGTACTTGATGAAACTGAAAGAGGGCGAAATAGAGCAGTGATACCTAACACAAGTAAAATGTTTGTAATATTAGAGCCAACAGCATTGCCAACCGCTGTGTCGGTTTTGTTAGCCAGAGCGGCAGAGGCTGAAACCATCATTTCGGGTGCTGAAGAGCCCATAGCTACCACGGTTAAACCAACAATAAGTGTAGGTACACCAAAGTTTTTAGCAAGAGCCGCAGCGCCATAAACAAACCTGTCTGCACTCCAAACAAGAGCTGCAAAACCAAGAATTAAAATAACAAACGAGGTAACCATTGTGTTAAGCCAGTTATACAAAATACGGATGGCGCGAATAGTAACAAAAGCCAAGATGAAAGTATAAATAAAAGAGTAAGGTCAACTACGTAACAATGCTGCTTTTAAACAGCTAATTTAAAAATTTAAGCCGGGGTTAAGCTGTTTTGAGCGAGTCTTATAATCCTTTTCATGGGTGTATTACAAAATCTTACGAATTGTTTTTTCCATCTTTGACAAAAAAGCTTTAAAATAGGTGCACTAGTGAACATTTTTATGGAGAGCGACTTGTCGCAATCAATAGTAGAAGTCAAGGATGTTAGCTTTTCGAGAGGCAATAGAACTATATATAAAAATATGAGTTTTAGCGTTCCTAAAGGTAAAATTACTGCGATCATGGGGCCAAGCGGAATTGGCAAAACCACTATGTTGCGTTTAATTGGTGGTCAGCTTAAACCAGATTCAGGTGATATTTTATTTGAAGGTGGCAGCATTCCTAAAATGTCTCGTAAAGAGTTATACGAAGCACGTACTAAAATGAGCATGCTTTTTCAAAGTGGTGCGCTGTTTACTGATATGTCGGTATTTGACAATATTGCGTTTCCTATAAGAGAGCACACAAAGCTAAGTGAAGACCTTATCCGATTAGTTGTATTAATGAAATTGCAAGCGGTTGGGCTACGTGGCGCTAAAGATTTAATGCCCTCTGAGTTATCGGGCGGTATGGCAAGACGTGCTGCACTTGCGCGCGCTATAGCACTTGATCCAGAGCTAATCATGTACGATGAACCATTTGCAGGACAAGATCCTATTTCGATGGGCGTATTGGTTAAGCTAATTAAGTCGCTTAACGAAGTATTGGGTTTATCGTCTTTAATTGTTACACACGATGTGACAGAGGTAATGAGTATTGCCGATCACGTTATAATTATCGCCGATCAAGGTGTAATTGGTTGTGGTACTCCTGATGAAATGCGCAATCATGAATCTCCTTTAGTTCAACAGTTTTTAAAAGGCTTGTCGGATGGTCCAGTACCATTTCATTTTCCGGCTCAAGCTTATGCAGATGAACTGCTTGGAGAAAAAGCATAATGTTGGATTTATTTCAAAAGCTAGGGCATAAAACGCTAGGACGTTTTGCGGCTCTTGGCCGTTCGGCTTATATGCTGTTTAGTGCATTAGCGCATGTTCCTAATTTTAAAAAAGGCACACCGTTACTTGTTCGCCAACTTTATATGGTCGGTTCGCAATCGTTGCTGATTATTATGGTGTCGGGTTTGTTTATCGGCATGGTGTTGGCTCTACAAGGTTACACCGTATTAGTTGGTTATGGCGCTGAGGATAGTTTAGGGCCGTTAGTGGCACTGAGTTTATTGCGAGAACTGGGCCCGGTTGTTACTGCATTACTGTTTGCAGGACGCGCAGGTAGCGCATTGACTGCTGAAATTGGCTTAATGAAAGCAACAGAGCAACTTTCATCACTTGAGATGATGGCAATCGATCCGCTAAAACGTATTATTGCACCACGCTTTTGGGCGGGTTTTATAAGCATGCCATTGCTTGCATTGATATTTTCAGCCGTAGCAATCATAGGCGCTCATTTAGTGGGTGTAGATTGGCTGGGGGTTGATACAGGTAGTTTTTGGTCAATCATGCAATCACAAGTGTCGTTTCAGCAAGACATACTAAACGGTATTATTAAGAGTTTTGTATTTGCCATAGTGGTGACCTGGATTGCGCTTTATAAAGGATATGACTGTGTGCCGACCTCAGAAGGGATCAGCAAAGCAACCACCGAAACGGTTGTTCATTCGTCATTAGCAGTTTTAGGTTTTGACTTTATTTTGACAGCGGTAATGTTTACCAGCTAATAGGGTATAGATAATGAATTCACGGAAATTAGAAATTTTAGTTGGTTTTTTTGTAGCACTTGGCATTTTAGCTTTTGCGATGCTCGCACTTAAAGTTGCCAATTCAGGTATTAGTGGCTCTGGCGAAACATATACGCTTAATGCCAAGTTTGAAAACATTGGCTCATTAAAAGCACGTGCACCAGTAAAAGTAGGTGGTGTTGTAATTGGTCGTGTTGAATCAATTTATGTTCACCCACAAGAATTTTTACCAGTGGTAAACATGACCATTGATGCACAGTATTTATGTCGTTTTTCAGACACAAGCTCAATCTCTATTTTAACGTCGGGTATTTTAGGTGAGCAGTACTTAGGTATTCACCCTGTCATTTCTCCAGATTCGGCTAAACAACGTTGTTTAGGCGAAACAGTGACTGAAAACAAGCAAGATGAAGCAATTGACGATTTGTTTGGTGTGGAAAGTAAAGCACTAGGTGATGGCGATTCAATTACTGACACTAAGTCTGCCATTGTACTTGAAGAATTAATCGGGCAGTTTTTATTCAACCAAGGTAGTGAGTAATTATTATGTTGAAAAAGTTTTTAGCTATTGTAGCAATTGGCACAATGACGCTAACTCAAAGCGTAAGTGCAGCAGATGTAAAATTAATCGATCCAAATAAAATGGTACGCCAAGTTGCTGATAATACATTTGCACGTATTAAAAAAGATCAGCCATTAATTGTTAAAAATCAAGAGCATCTTCGCGTAATCGTTGAAGAAGAATTAATGCCTTATATCGACTACAAATATGCAGCACTTCGCGTACTAGGTAGTGAAGTATCTAAAGTACGTGCAATTACCGACGAAGCTGAAAAAGCCAAAGCAATTAAAGAAATTCAACGCTTTATTGGTGTTTTTAGAGAGTATTTAGTTGCTACTTATGCAGGTGTATTCACTCAATATACAAACCAAAAAGTTGAGTTTGGTGCAGAACAAGCATTTAAAGGCAAAGATGTCGTTGTCGTTAAAACTAAAATTATTGAAGATGGTAAACCTGATATCAGAATCGATTTTAAAGTACGCGAAGACCGTGACGGTGAATGGCGCGCGTACGATATGATTGCTGAAGGTATTAGTTTACTAGATGCAAAACAAAGTGAGCTACAAGGTATTTTGCGTCAGCAAGGTATTGATAATGTAAGTAACCTTTTAGAGCAAAAGAGTCAGCTACCAGTTCAGTTTAGAGGCAGTAACTCGAATGACTAAATTGGCAATAAGCCAAGTTGATGGACAACATTTTCGAGTAAACGGTGAGCTTACTCGAAATTCAATTGGCGATGAACAGCTTCTGAACAGCAAGCTATTAACCAAGCATAAAATCATCTATTTCGACCTAAGTGGTGTATCTAGGGTTGACACAGCGGGCTTAGCTTGGTTAATTCACTCTTTTGCAGAATTAAAGCAGCAAGGCATTCGCCTTGAATTGCAAAACCTACCTGAGCAATTGCAAAATTTAATGCAATTGGGTCAGGTTACAACCCTATTTGAGTGAGAGTTATGGAAACTAGCCAAGTCGAAACATTATTACGCGAAGAGCTTCAATTAGCTGAAGTACATGTAAAAGCCAATGGTAGTCATTATGAAGTTGTTGCAGTAGGTGAATGCTTTGACGGTTTAAGCCGAGTTAAAAAGCAGCAGCTAGTTTATGGCCCATTAATGAATACAATTTCAGATGGCACAATTCACGCAGTATCTATTCGTGCATTTACTCCTGTAGAGTGGAAGCGTGAACAAAAATTTATTTTACCGCAATAAATAGGGCCTCTTAATGGATCAATTTGTAATTCAAGGTGGTACTTCACTTGCTGGTGAAGTGACTATTTCTGGCGCTAAAAATGCCGCACTTCCTATTTTGTTTGCTTCATTATTAGCTGATGGAAAAAGTACATTTACTAATGTACCGCGCCTTCGCGATATAGTGACCACTGAAGCCTTATTAAAAACTCTAGGCGCTGATGTTAATTGGCACGGCGATACGCTAGTGATTGACGGCGCAACGGTCAATAAAACATTAGCGCCATACGACTTAGTTAAGCAAATGCGTGCTTCAGTACTTGCATTAGGCCCTTTAGTTGCTCGTTTTGGTGAAGCTCAAGTGTCTTTACCTGGTGGGTGTGCTATTGGTGCTCGCCCTGTTGATATACATATTCAAGGTTTGGAGCGCATGGGCGCACAAATAAACGTTGAAAATGGTTATATTAATGCCAAGGTAAACGGTCGCTTAAAAGGCGCTGAAATCTTTATGGAAATGGTAAGCGTAGGCGCTACCGAAAATCTATTGATGGCAGCAGCCCTCGCTGATGGTAAAACCATACTTGATAATGCTGCACGCGAGCCCGAAATAATTGATTTAGCTAACTGCTTAATTGCTATGGGCGCTAAAATTACGGGTGCAGGCACTAGCCGCATTGAAGTTGAAGGCGTTGAGCGTTTAGCAGGATGCGAGCACAGCATTTTACCAGACAGAATAGAAACAGGTACATTTTTAGTCGCTGCAGCAATGGCAGGCGGTGAAGTACTTTGTAAAAACACTGACTTTCATTCTCTTGAGCCTGTGATTGAAAAGTTACGCGCAACAAATGCACATCTAGAAGTGCATAACGACAGTATTTATCTTGATATGCGCGGCCGAGAACTGAGAGCCGTGAATATTAAAACAGCTCCACACCCAGGTTTTCCTACGGATATGCAAGCTCAGTTTACAGCATTAAATGTAGTAGCAAATGGTAGTGCGACTATTACAGAAACGATTTTTGAAAACCGTTTTATGCATGTACCTGAGTTGCAGCGTATGGGCGCTAATATTCGTTTAGAAGGGCATACCGCAATTTGTGGTGAGACTGAGAGCCTAACGGGCGCGCAAGTGATGGCAACCGACCTACGCGCTTCAGCTAGCTTAATCTTAACGGGTATAGTGGCACAGGGTGAAACGGTTGTTGACCGTATTTATCACGTTGATAGAGGTTATCAGCGCATTGAAGATAAGCTAAGTGCGTTGGGTGCAAATATTAAACGTCGAAGTAGTTAAGTAGATATTTAACTAGCTAAGCTATTTTAAAAAGGTCGGATACGCAAATTGCTATCCGACCTTTTTATTGACGATTTATGGAAGTTGGTATTATTTTTTATTAAAGCTTTGTTTCAAGCTCAGCTACCACCACCATGATTTTTTCTATTTTACCATTCCGGTAAAGCTCAAATTCTATTTCTTTACCTGGTTCTGTATTACCTATTTCTTCCAGCACTTTTTGTGGATTTGCTACCGAAAGCCCTGCAATTTTAATAACAATATCTTGCTCTTCAATACCCGCTTGCCATGCTGGTCCCAAAGGGTCTAAATTAGTAATACGCATGCCAGTAACTGGGGTTAGGCTGTCGTTTACTTCCTTGCCGGTACTATCTACTGCTGTGCCTTCAAAGCCTAAATAGCCGCGCACAACGCGACCATGACGAATGAGCTTACCCATTACTTTTTTAGCAAGTGAGTAAGGAACCGCAAAGAATATTCCTTGAATATTCAAGTTCTCACGCGTTTTAAACTGCGCAGAAGTAATGCCGACTAAATCACCATTGGAGTTAACTAATGCGCCGCCAGAGTTGCCCACATTAATAGCCGCATCCATTTGCAATAAGTTATTGTAAGGACTGTCTGTAATTTTTTGCTTACCCGTTGCGCTAATAATGCCTTGCGTGATTGTTTGGCCTAAATTAAGCGGGTTACCTATGGCAAGTACAACATCGCCTACACTGGATACATAGCTATCATTTACAGGAATTACCGGAAGGTGATCTGCATTTATTTTAAGTAAGGCTAAATCAGTAATAGTATCAAAACCAATTAGCTGTACATCAAAAAAGCGTCTGCCATCGGTTAGAATAACCATAATTTGATCTGCATTATTAACAACATGGTAGTTGGTAAGAATGTAACCGTCTTGCGACATGATGACGCCAGAGCCTAGCTCTTGTACCGTGTTTTTTCTTTTATAACGAGGTTCTTTGGAAATACTTTCTGAAAAAATAGTAACCACAGAAGGAGCTGCTCGTTTAACTGCATCAGAAAAACTCAGGTGACTCGAACTCATTGCGCTTGGTAGGGGAACATTTGGAAGTAAAGCCGCTCGCATATTAGGGCTGAAAAAAACCACTAAAAAAGCAATACTTAGGCCTGCAAATAAAGGGGGAAGAATAAATTTTATTAGTTTCAGCACGATTTTCTTATTATGTAAGTGAGCAATCTCTTTATGATGACATAAAAAAAATAACAGCGGCAAGTGCCACTGTTATTTTTATTACATTAATAGTGCTATTTATTACTGAATTAAAATAAATATAGACTCACGACCACGTTGCACGCCAAGTACTATATTACCTTTTGTACTGTCGATGATTTTATTCATGTCGCGAATTGTTTCTACTCGTTGACGATTCACTTGCATAATAATATCGCCTTCTTCAAGGCCAACACGGGCAGAAGGTGAGCGAGGATCTACTGAAGTAACCTCAACACCTTTATTACTGTTTTTTTGTACATTTTCAAGTGTCGCGCCTTGGAATGCAGGATGCAGCTCTTCACCGGTCGCTGTAACACCTGATGCACCATCAAGGGTTACTTTCACTGTTTTAATTTTACCATCGCGGTAAATGCCTAGTTTTATCTCACGGCCTTCACCTAACGTAGCAATTTTGCTGCGTAGTTCATGGAAGCCGCTAATGTCGCCACCGTTAATGCTAACAATAACGTCACCAGCTTCAATTCCAGCCTTACTGGCGGCAGTGTCGTCCATTACTTGCATTACATAAGCACCTTGTTTGACATCAAGTTGCTGTGCTTTTGCAAGTCCAGCATCAAGTGGACGACCAGAAATGCCTAACGAGCCTCGACGCACTTCACCATGTTCAATAATTTGATCGACTAGATTTTTCATCATATTAGATGGAATCGCAAAACCAATGCCCACGTTGCCGCCAGAAGCACCTAAAATAGCGGTATTAATACCAATCAACTCACCATTGAGGTTAACTAAGGCACCGCCAGAATTACCTTGGTTAATAGCTGCGTCGGTTTGAATGAAATCTTCGTAGCCCTCAATGTTTAAACCACTTCGACCAAGGGCACTAACAATACCTGATGTAACTGTGTGGCTAAGGCCAAATGGGTTACCAATAGCGACAGCAAAGTCACCCACTCGTAAATTATCTGAGTTGGCGAGTTTGATTTCGGTTAAGTCATCAGCGTCTATTTGTAAAAGAGCGATGTCTGATTCTGTGTCAGTACCAATTTTAGTTGCTTCAAATTCACGGCCATCTTCGAGAGTAACTACCATTTTTTCGGCGTCTTGGATTACGTGGTTATTAGTCACTACATAGCCCTCATCAGCATCGATAATGACCCCAGAACCTAATCCACTAAATTGGCGTTTTTGACTGCGAGGCTGCTGTTGTCCAAAAAAGTATTCGAGTGGATCTGCACGGCGGCGTACTTCTTTAGAGCCTGAAACTTGGATACTTACAACACCAGGAGATATTTGCTCTAGCATGGGGGCTAGAGTGGGTAGTTGTTGACCATTTACTGCAATTGGCATTTTCGCATAAGACGCTACAGGGCTCATTAATAAGCTTGTAGATAAAATAGCTGCGCTGATAAGTGATAATTTCATTTTCATAGTCAGGGGTAACTCCACTTAAGATAAAGCAAAAACAAAAAGGGCTACTTTAAAAGCAGCCCTTTTGGGTTTATTAAGATAAAACAACAAAGCTGTTATATCTAAAGACTATGGGGTCTAAAAAAAGTTCATCAAGATACTTTAGAATGTTCTGAAACTTTATTTTGACCAGCAAATAAACCAGATTCACCCGATACATAATCAGCTGGTTGTGCTGCGGCTGAAGAACGATCTGAACGACGCTCTTTTAAAGACGCTTGTAGTTGTTCTGTTGTTTCTTTAGAAAAATAAGGTTCTGCTGGTGCTTTATTTCTATCTTCTAGAAGAAGTTGGTTTGTTTCTTCAACGTGACTAAGCAGTTGATCATAGTTTTCTTTCATTTTATTTACGAGCTTGCCAGTATTCGCTAAATGATCAGCTACATCTTGACGATACTGCTCTAACGCATTTTCAGCTTGCTCTGCCTGCTCTTTTAATTCATCTTGTTTGAATTGTTTTTTAGTAACAAATGCGCCAATAAAAAATGCTACAACAGCAGCAATAACAATTAAACCTACCCACATAACTGTGCCCATAAAAACTACCCCTTTGGGAAAATAACTAACGAATGCCGATTCAATTATAAATCATACTAAGTGTAATATACCCCGAGTTATGATGCGTGTTAATATGCTTTGCAAATTAAACTGTGTTTTAACTGTAAATAGATATGACTCCTTGGCAAACATACCAACAAGACTTAAAGCGAGATGACTTTGTACACGACGCAGCACAAGAAAATGCTGTGCGCCATTTACAACGTCTATACGATGACCTAACTCAGGCAAAGCCAAAACAAAAAGGTTTTTTTGCTAAGTTATTTAGTAAAGATGAACCTGCGCCTATAAAAGGTTTGTACTTTTGGGGTGGAGTAGGGCGTGGTAAAACTTATTTAGTTGACACTTTTTACGAATCACTACCGGGCACACGTAAAATGCGCGTGCACTTTCATCGATTTATGCACCGAGTGCATAATGAGCTTAAAAAACTAAACAATACGGCTAATCCATTAGAAAAAATAGCCGACACTTTCAAAGCAGAAACAGACATAATTTGTTTTGATGAGTTTTTTGTTCAAGACATTACCGATGCTATGTTGCTAGGTGGCTTAATGGAAGCGCTATTTGCACGGGGTATAGTACTTGTTGCTACCTCTAATATAGTGCCTGATGAGCTTTACAGAAATGGCTTGCAGCGTGCCCGCTTTGTCCCTGCTATAGAACTGGTTAAGCTCAATACAGAAATAGTTAATGTAGACTCAGGTATTGATTATCGGTTGCGTACCTTAGAGCAAGCCGAAATTTTTCATAGTCCGTTAGATAAAGAAGCGGATAAAAACTTATTTGAATACTTCGATAAGCTATCGTCAGAGCCTGGACAATTAGATGAGCCGATAGAGATAGAAGGTCGTTTAATCAAAACGCGAAAAGTAGCTAAATGCGTGGTGATGTTTGAGTTTAGTGAATTATGCGAATCAGCGCGTAGTCAGGTTGATTACATGGAGATTAGCCGCTTATATAATACGGTGATTATTTCTAACGTAAAACAGCTTGGGCAAACTAATGATGATGCCGCTAGACGCTTTATTGCTTTAGTGGATGAATTTTACGAGCGCCATGTAACTTTAATTATATCGGCTGAAAAACCTATTACCGAACTTTATACCCAAGGTAATTTAAACTTTGAATTTAAGCGCTGTATAAGCCGTTTGCAAGAAATGCAGTCTCTAGAGTATTTAGCTAGAGAGCATTTGGTTTAAATTAGTAGGTAAAAGTGTAATAGGTTAGCCATTAAAAATAAGAGGTGCATATATAGTACTTCTTATTTCTAAAATTTCTTGTGGAAAAAACAACCGGCGAGTAGCAATGTGTTTTAAGTGCTGGTATACTCCCGCGTCTGCCACGTTGCGTTCTATGCCCTCATATAGTCTAGCCACTTGTGAGCGGCGCAAAAGTCTAAAACTCGAAGGGGTTATAGCAAACTTAGAGCAGTAGTTAATATTAACTACTTGTGGTTTTAATTGAAAAACATTGGATTTTTATAAATGAAAACGTTTGTTGCTAAACCAGAAACAGTAAAACGTGACTGGTACGTAGTTGACGCTGAAGGTAAAACTTTAGGTCGCATCGCTACTGAAATCGCTCATCGCCTACGCGGTAAGCATAAAGTTGAATATACACCGCACGTAGATACTGGTGATTATATCATCGTTATCAACGCTGAAAAAGTTACTGTAACTGGTAACAAATTCAAAAACAAAGTGTACTATTCACACTCTGGTTTTCCAGGTGGTCTTAAGTCTACTACTTTTGATAAACTTCAAGCTGCAAAGCCTGAAATGATCATCGAGAAGGCTGTTAAGGGCATGTTGCCACGTGGTCCTTTAGGCCGCGCTATGTACCGTAAACTTAAAGTTTACACAGGTACTGAGCACAACCATGCTGCACAACAGCCTCAGGTTCTAGACATTTAAGGAGCACCATCATGGCAAATCAATACTACGGTACAGGTCGTCGTAAAAGTTCAAGTGCTCGCGTATTCTTACGCCCAGGCACTGGTAACATCGTAATCAACAAACGCTCTCTAGAAGAGTATTTTGGTCGCGAAACAGCACGCATGGTTGTTCATCAAGCTCTTGAGCTAGTTGATATGACTGAAAAATTTGACCTTTACATCACCGTTTCTGGTGGTGGTACAACTGGTCAAGCTGGTGCTATCCGTCATGGTATCACTCGTGCACTTATGGAGTTTGACGAATCATTACGTTCACAACTTCGTAAAGCAGGTTTTGTTACACGTGATGCACGTAAAGTTGAACGTAAGAAAGTGGGTCTTAAGAAAGCGCGTAAGCGTCCACAGTTCTCAAAACGTTAATCTATACGTTATCAAGAATTCAAAAACCCAGCTTATGCTGGGTTTTTTGTTTTCAAATCAAAATGTTTACATTTGCAACTTAATATAAAGTTATTTATATCGACGGTGATACTGGGTGATTGCAGCAATTAATGATGATCAAATTGATTAATAACTGCGTATTAATCAAACGAAAGTTAAAAAACACTCAGATAGCTGCAAAAAAGTTAAATAATTATCGTAATTAGTTTAAATCCATCAGTTAATTGGTGGAATTTTTTGCTACAATTGGCATTGAAGTAAAATGAGTGAGTTTAACCGCACTATGTACAGTTTTTACTGTTTCCTCTTAGTGGTGTTGATCTTGGTCAGTATATTGTTTTTACAGAAGCGTTATTATAGTCGTTCGGCTTTATTCTCGAGCTTACTTAATCAAATTTTGATCAAGTTAGTTTTATTCGAGCATAGGGCTTTGAATAACCTTGTTTTAATCAAGGGTTTTAATTATGATCGCTTCTATTTTAAAAATTCGAATAATTAACCTGCTGTAACTGATGTTCTCAATATAGCAAGTGTTGAGAATCATAGTGGAGATAAGTGGATGAGCAATGCGCCTGTAGACAATGGCCGACGTCGCTTTTTAACCATAGCTACCTCTGTTGTAGGTGGTGTTGGTGCGGCTGGGGCTGCTGTTCCTTTTATTGCGTCTTGGAATCCAAGTGAGCGAGCTAAATCTGCGGGTGCGCCTGTAGAAGTAGATATCAGCAAACTTGAACCGGGACAATTAATACGTGTCGAGTGGCGTGGTAAACCTGTATGGGTTGTATCACGGACCCCAAAAATGCTTGAGCAAATGAAAGAACATGAAGGTCAACTTCGTGATCCGCATTCGCAAGAGCCACAACAATTAGAATCATCAACAAATGATTACCGTTCATTACGTCCAGAAATCTTTCTGGCTGTAGGTATTTGTACGCATTTAGGGTGTTCACCTGGCTTTTTCCAAGGTAACTTTAGTGAGAAAGTTGAAGGAACCGATGATGGCTTCTATTGCCCATGTCATGGTTCTAAATTTGATATGGCTGGCCGTGTATTTCAATCGGTACCTGCTCCATTAAACTTAGAGATACCACCTTATACTTTTCTTGATGAGACCACTATTTTAGTGGGCGAAGAAAAAGGGGCAGCCTAATGTTTGGTAAGATTATTGGTTGGATAGACGACCGTATCCCAATGACACGTGTTTGGAACATGCATATTGCACAGTATCCAGCACCTAAAAACTTTAACTTCTGGTACTTTTTTGGCTCATTAGCCATGTTGGTACTAGTAAACCAAATCCTAACGGGTATTTGGTTAACGATGAACTTTGTTCCGTCTTCTGAAGGCGCATTCGCTTCAGTAGAATACATCATGCGTGATGTAGAATATGGCTGGTTATTACGTTACTTGCACTCAACCGGTGCATCAGCGTTTTTCATCGTTGTATATATGCATATGTTCCGTGGCATGATCTACGGTTCTTATCAAAAACCACGTGAGTTACTGTGGTTATTTGGTATGTTTATTTTCTTAGCGCTAATGGCTGAAGCATTCATGGGGTATTTATTACCATGGGGGCAAATGTCGTTCTGGGGTGCACAGGTAATCATCTCCTTATTCGGGGCTATTCCGGTTATTGGTGATGACTTAACACTTTGGATCCGTGGTGACTATGTAATATCAGGTGCAACGCTTAACCGCTTCTTTGCATTACATGTAATTGCACTACCACTGGTTATTGTAATCTTAGTTTTCTTACACATTGTTGCTCTACACGAAGTGGGTTCAAATAACCCTGAAGGTATTGAGATTAAACGTAAGAAAGGCTCAGTAGCTGAAGAAGATAAGCCTAAATTTAAATTTCATGAGTATTACACTGACAAGAAAGATATTGTTGATGCGATACCGTTCCACCCTTACTACACAGTTAAAGATATTGTGGGTGTGGTTGGTTTCTTAATATTGTTCTGTTGGGTTGTTTTCTTTATGCCAGCGATGAATGGCTTCTTTTTAGAAGGTCCAAACTTCGAGGCAGCTAACCCACTTAAAACACCTGAGCATATTTTCCCGGTTTGGTACTTTACGCCATTCTATGCAATCTTACGTGCAATCCCTGATAAGTTAATCGGTGTTGCGGCGATGGGTGCATCGATTGTGGTACTTGCGTTACTACCTTGGGTAGACCGTGGTAGAGTTAAATCGGTTCGTTACCGTTGTGGTTTCCATAAATGGAACATTGCAGGTTTTGTTGTAACTTTCGTTCTTCTAGGTTGGGTGGGTGCAACTCCACAAACTGATATGAAAACGATTATTTCTCAAATCTGTACTGTGACTTACTTTATGTTCTTCGTACTGTTGTTTGTATACAGTAAGAACGAAAAAACTAAGCCATTGCCAGAGAGGTTAACGAAATGATGAAGAAGCTTATTATTGGTTTATTTGCTTTATCAGTAAACTTGTTGCCGAACATGGTTATGGCAGCGGGTCCATCGGTTCCTTTAATGGAAGCGAACAACGACCTTACTGATCAACCATCTTTACAACGCGGTGCAAAGTTGTTCATGAACTACTGTCTTGGTTGTCACCAAATGCAGTATCAACGTTATGAACGTACTTTTCGTGATATCGGTATCCCAACAGAGGTTGGTTTAGAGCAGTTGATTTTTGACGGTTCTAAAGTTGGTAGTCATATTACTAACGCGATTACAAAAGACGATGCAGCAAAATGGTTTGGTGCGGCTCCGCCGGATTTAACTCTAATTGCTCGTGTAAAATCACCAGATTATATTTACACGTACTTAAAATCGTTTTATAAAGATGAATCTCGCCCGTTTGGGGTTAACAACATTGTTTTCCCATCGGTAGGTATGCCTCACGTTCTTCAAGAACTACAAGGTTTACCAACACCTATCACTAAAGAAGTACAAGAGCATGGTCACACTGTGACTAAAGTTATTGCTACTGAAACAGATGGTACGGGCGAATTAAGCATAGATGAATACGACCAAGCGGCTCGTGATTTAACAAACTTCCTTGAGTACGTGGGTGAACCTTCACGTCTTGAATCGGAAGCGCTAGGTATTAAGGTAATAGGATTTTTAATTATCCTGTTTATCTTGGCATTTATGCTTAAGAAAGAATACTGGAGAGATGTTCATTAGGTTGAACATTTTTAAAGGTAATTTTGCAATAGGGGCTTAAGCCCCTTTTGCTGTTTTAGTTATTTAATGGAGGTATAGGCATGGCCGTAGCTGCCAATAAGCGCCCTGTAATGACCCTTTTTTCTGGTGCTAACTGTATGTATAGCCACCAAGTACGTATTGTACTTGCGGAAAAAGGTGTAAGTGTAGATATTCATTTGGCTGAAAAAGATAACTTGCCAGAAGCACTTCACGAAATTAACCCTTACGGTACAGTGCCAACACTGATTGACCGTGAGCTTGGTTTATACCAGGCAAACATCATCATGGAATACCTTGATGAACGTTTTCCTCATCCTCCACTAATGCCTGTTTACCCGGTAATGCGTGGTCGTAGCCGCTTAATGATGCATCGTATTGATACTGATTGGTACAGCCTAGCTGATAAAATCAGTAACAACACGTCAGACGCTGCTCAAGCTCGTAAAGAGCTAACAGAAGCATTGCTTGCTGTAGCACCTATTTTTAGCGAAGCACCTTACTTTATGAGTGAAGAGTTTAGCTTAGTAGACTGTTATTTAGCTCCACTATTATGGCGTTTACCAGAGTTTGGTATTGAGCTTAATGGTGCAGGTTCTAAAGAGCTTAAAGAGTACATGATCCGTTTATTTGAACGTGAGTCATTCCAAGCCTCTTTAACTGAAGCTGAGCGTGAGATCCGTTTATAATGACGCCTAATCGTCCTTATTTATTACGTGCTTTTTTTGATTGGATAGTCGATAACGAGTGTACACCGCATTTAGTGGTAGACGCTGGATTTGCAAATGTACAAGTGCCAACACAATTTGTTCAAGACGGACAAATTGTTTTAAACATAAGTCCATCAGCGGTCACACAGTTTTCGTTAGACTTAACCCAACTTAGCTTCAGTGCGCGCTTTGGTGGTCAGCCAATGCAAGTGTATGTACCTCTAGGTGCTGTGCTTGCAATATACGCGCGTGAAAATGGCGAAGGAACAGTCTTTACCGCAGATGAGTTTTTAGAGGACGAAGACGATTTTGTGCCAGAGCTTGAAAGTGTTGATTCATCAGCTGAGTTTATTGATGAAACACCACCAGAAAAGCCTGAGAAGAAAAAAGGCTCTCATTTACGCGTTATTAAATAATAAGTAAATGCCAAAAAAA